>JBOHSQ010000038.1:0-7448 GCA_050733295.1 Gemmatimonadales bacterium | reverse complement strand
GCATGTAGATCTGGCCGTACTGCGTCTCCGAGGTGTGGACCACCGTGAGCCGGGGGCAAAGCCCGAGCTGGATCGCCTGCCGGGTGAGCGAGTAGGACCCGGAGATCAGCGCCTGCGACGCCACGATTGCCGCCAGGGTAGCGATCCCGATCATCGGGTACAGGGCCCAGCGCGGCGCCAGCGCGAAGAACGGGTTCTGCACCGCCTCCGGGTGCTCCAGCAGGTACGCGCCCTGCCCGAAGTAGTTGAGCATCAGGGCGGGAGCGACCACGGTGAACCAGGCCAGCCGGATCGGCCGGCGGCCGAAGTGCCCCATGTCGGCGTACAGCGCCTCGCCGCCCGTCACCACCAGCACCACCGCGCCCAGCACCAGGAATCCCGCCACCCCGTGCTCGAGGAAGAAGCGCACTGCGTGCCCCGGCCACACGGCACCGAGCACCGCCGGGTGCGTCAGGATTCCTCGGACGCCCAGCACCGAGATGCAGAGGAACCAGACCGCCATGATCGGCCCGAACATCCGGCCTACGCCGTGCGTCCCCCGCTTCTGCATCCAGAAGAGTCCCACGATCACGATCGCCGCGAGCCACGGCACCAGCGGGGCGATGCCCGGCGTCGCCAGCGTGAGACCCTCCATCGCGCCCAGGACCGAGATCGCCGGGGTGATCAGCCCGTCGCCGTAGAGCAGCGCCGCCCCGAACAGCCCCAGGGCCATCGTGGGCATCAGCCGTCCCTTCGGGCTCTTGGGTGCCACCAGCGCGAGCAGGGCGAGGATCCCTCCCTCGCCGTGGTTGTCCGCCCGCAGGATGAAGCCGATGTACTTGACCGAGACGACCAGGGTGAGGGCCCAGAAGACCAGCGAGAGGATCCCCAGCACGTCGTGGGCCGAGGGATCCAGGCCGAAGCGCCCGGCGAATGCTTCCTTGATGGAGTAGAGCGGGCTGGTGCCGATGTCGCCGTACACCACGCCGAGCGCGCCGAAGGCGAGCCCGGCCAGGGCCCGCCCGCGAGGTTCTGCGCCCCCCGGTGCGGAGGTCACGCGAGGAGTCCGGACGTCCTCAGGGCCTGGCGGCGGGTGCTGCGGTCGGTGCCGGGGCCACCGGCGCCAGCGAATCCACCAGGGCGCGGATCCGGTCGAAGGGCATTACGCCGGCATACAGTCGGCCGCCGATGACGAAGGAAGGAGTCGAGCTCGCCCCGGCGGCGATGGCCTGCAGTCGGCTCCCCTCGATGCGGCCGGCGAATTTCGCCGAAGACATGCATTCGTCGTAGCGCGCCGCGTCGAGACCGACCTCGCGGGCCATGTCCGCGAACGCGCCCGAGGCGCTGCTCCGCCGGCTCCAGCCCGACTGGGTGGCGAAGATCCGGTGGTGCATGGGCCAGAACTGGCCCTGCTCGTCGGCGCAGGCGGCGGCGTGAGCCGCCACCCGGGCGTGGGGATGCATCTCGAGCGGGTAGTCGCGGAATACCCACCGCACCCGTCCGGCATCGATGAGGCGCGTCTTCACGTCGGGGAACTGCACCGATTCGAAGAGGTTGCAGGCCGGGCACTGGTAGTCGGCGTACTCGACCACCTCGACGGGGGCCGTGGCCGAGCCGAGGACGTAGCCGCGAAAGCCGGCGGTGTCAGAATGCTGGACCTCGACGTCCACCGGGATCCCGCCCGGCGCGGCGGCGCGACGCGTGCTGAACCAGAGCGCGGCGCCGCCGGCGAGGGCGACTGCCGCCAGCACCAGCAGGAACCGCCCCGACCCGCCCGCCTTCGCCGCCATCATTCCTCCTCGGTGTCGTCCAGGAAGGTGAGATCCGAGCGCCGCGCCTCGTCCACCAGCCGGCGGTGCTCGGCGATCTCGGGAGTGTCGTACGTGACGCGCACCTCGTAGTGGAACAGCTCGGAGCGCACGTCTCCCAGCAGCTTCATCAATTCCGGGGCGCGGGAGAGGAGCGCCCCGCGGCGGTCGAGGTCGGTAATCCGCGACGCCAGCTCGCGCAGCAGGTCCTCCAGCCGCCGGGCCCGTTCCTCACCGTAGACCTGCTCGTGCTCGTCGCTCATCGGGACTCCGGGCGGTAATCTACAACAGCCGCCGCCGGACGCCGGGAAGAATTGCCGCGGAGGCCGATCAAGTCTATATTGGTCGCGCAGTTGCAGGCACGTACTCTCTACAAGGACCGTGAATGGCACGAAAGAAGGCTCAGCGCGAGCAGGCGACGAGTCCCTCGTCGTTCGATCAGGCCCGGGACGAGCTGTTCAGCCACATTCTTCGCTGTGGCGTGATCGAGGCGGCACCGGAACACCAGAGGGATTGGTTCGACGACACGATGCAGTATCTCGCGGAGCGGTACGCGGACCTCACCGGGGAACAGCTCGGGCAGGTCCGGCTCCTGGGGGAGCGATACTGCCAGCCGGTCGTCCGGCGCCCCGAAGCCGTCGGCTCGATGCCCTGAGTTCGCAATGGATCGCCGCCCCGCCCACAGCGGGGCGGTTGGCTTTTCGGCGCCCGTCTGCGGCGCCGCCACCTCCATCCCACCGCCGCGCGGAATCCACCCCCGATTCCGGCCTCGACCACCAGCCCCGATTCGCCGTCCGGATTCGTCTCGAGCCCGACCAGCGCCAGGATCCATCCCGTCGCTTCCGGTCCGGTGACCCCGGCGATCCCCCCGGCCAGGTACCAGCCCACGCCACGCCCGCGTTCGCCCGGCAGCCGCACCTGGGCTGCCAGTTCCGCCCTCCCCACCAACTCGCCGTCCGCAACGCCGCCACCCAGTGACCCGGCGAGCCGGGGAATCGAGCTGCCTGGCCCCCCCGGCCGCCACCGCGCCCCGGCCATGACCCCGAGAGTCGTGACCCGCGCGGTGGTGATGAACCCGGAACCCGTGGCCTCGACGCCCTGCGCCGCGCCGGCCTGGGGCTGGAATGTGAGGAGGAGGGCGAGTCCGGCGGCCTCAGGCCAGCCGGACTTCATAGGTGATGGCGATGTCCGGGCGGAGCGAGTGGATGACCGAGCAGTACTTCTCGATCGAGAGGTCGATGGCGCGGCGCACCTTGGGCTCGTCCAGCGTGTCGCCGCTGAGGTCCCAGGCCATGTGAATGCCGGTGTACCGCTTGGGGTCGTCTTCCCGACGGGTTCCCTGCAGCTCGACCCGCAGTTCGCGAAGCCCGACCCGCATCTTCTCCAGGATGCCGACCACGTCGGCCCCGCTGCAGGCGGCGACCGCCACGAGCAGGGCGGCCATCGGGCCGGGGCTCTCGACATTGTCCGCGTCGATCAGGATTGCCGGCCGCCCCGCCTCGCCACCGCGGAACTTGAGGCCACCCTCCCATGCCACCGCCACCCGCTTCACTTCCCCGGCCATGCGTCCCCCTGCTTTCAGGCGCCCACCGCGCGGCGGGCCCCGCGCGCCTGGACGTAATCCCAGATCGCGTAAATCGCGATCGCCCCGGTCGCCCAGGCCATCGGCCGGAGCAGCTCCGAGTCCAGCACGAAGGCGAGCAGCGTGAGGTTCTGCGCCACCGTCACCGCCTTGCCGCCGGCGCGAGCCGGGATGCTGCCGGGCAGGCCGGCGCGGAGCGTCGCCAGGAAGGCGAACACCGCCACGATGTCGCGCAGCAGCACCGCCACGATCTCGTACGGCTCGAGCCGCCCCGACACCAGCACGACCCAGAATGCGGCCGCCATGAAGACCTTGTCGGCCACCGGGTCCAGGAACACGCCCAGCTTGGAAGGCCCCAGGCGGCGCGCGAGCCACCCGTCGAGCAGGTCGGTGGCCGCCGCCAGCGCCAGCACCGCGAACCGCCCGCGCCAGTCGTCGATCGCCACGAACGCGGCTGCGAGCGGCAGGCGCACGGCCGTGAACACATCGGCCGCCCCCCATCGCCGAATCGCTTGCTGCCCCTCCGAGCGCGCACTAGCTTCGACCAACCGTCTCTCCCCGCGGACGTCCCGTGCCCCGCATCGACCCCAGAAAGAATACCTCGGCGCCATTCGCGAGTTCAAAGCGGCGGCGGGCGTGACGGAAGCCTGGAGCCATTGGGTTCGGGAGTTTGCCGGGCTGCCGGGCGACCGGCTGGTGGATCCTTCGGCGCTGGCGGCGGCCGCCGTTGCCGCGGCGGCGGCGATTGGCCTGGCGCCTCACGGGCCGCCCATGGCCCGGAGCGGACCCGAGGGTGTGGACGTCGTGCTCGCGGGTCATGGTGGGCACATCGCCCTGCACGCCATTCCCGCACGCGGAGCGTGCCTGGCCGACGTCGCCACCCGCCAGCCCCAGGCCGCCGCGCGGGCTGGTGAGATCCTCGCCCGCCGCCTCGGCGCCCTGTAGCCGGGTCGCTCAGCCGCCCCGCACCACTCCCCAGGCGCCTTCCCCGATCCTCGACGCCACCCGCATCACCGCCTCCCGGGTCACGGCCCGATAGCCGGCTGCGGGATCCCGCAATTGCTCGAGCCCCTCGCCGATCAGCCATGCGTCGAGCATCTCGCTCGCGAGTGCGGAGGTGCGCTGGCGGGCGATGGTGGCCTGCCCCGCCAGGTATGCGGTCGCGCGCGTGAGTTCCTCGGGAGTCGGCGGCGCCATCCGGAAGCGTTCGAGCTCCGCCGTGAGGCCGGTTCGCGCCTCCTCCTCGCGCGAGGGCGAAGTGGCGATGTAGGCGGTGAGCCCGCCCGCGAACCGCCGCTGGAATGAACCGGCGCTCACCGTGTACGCCAGCGATCTCGCGCTGCGGAGCGCCTCGAACATCCGTCCGCCCAGTCCGCCCGCGATGGCGGCCCACGTCTCCGCCGCGTACCGTGCCGGGTCCCGGCGACCCGGGCCGGGCGCGATCATCGCGATCGCCGTCTGCGCCTTCTCCCGGCGCTCCACCTGCTCCCGCTGCGCCGCCGGCAGCCGGTCCCACTCAGGACCGTGCCCGTCGCCCGCCGCGACGTCAGGCCCGGCGAGCTCGCGCACCAGCATTTCGGACGCGCGCGCGGCCTCGAATCGGCCCGCCACGACCAGCGTGCGCCGCGTGGCGAACGTGGCCCGGTACCATGCGGACGCCCCGGCGCCGTCGAGTCGCGCGAGGGACTCCGGCGTGCCGCCCGCCGGCAGGCCATAGCCACGCTCGCCGAACGCGGCCCCGAGCGCCAGCCGCATCGGCCACCGTGCCATGTCGTCGCGGAGCTGCTCGGCTTCGGTGAGGAGCAGTGCATGCTCCCGGCCGACGTCGTCCCGGCGGAAGGCAGGCTCGCGCACGACGCAACCGATCAGCGCCGCGGCCTCGGCGAGATGCTCGGCAAGGACCGTCACCCCGAAGCCGACCACGTCGGCGCCCGCCATTGGGGTGAGCACCCCGCCCAATCGTTCGAAGGCGAGCGCGAGTCCCGAAGCATCGAGCCCCGCTGCACCTCGCGCGGCACTGCGGAGCGCCAGCGCAGCCAGTCCCCCGTCGGACTCGGTCTCCGGCCTCCGACGGGCCACGTAGCAACCCACCGTGACCAGTTCCCCCTCCTCCCGGGGCCAGAGCAGGGCATCCGCCCCAGCGGCCGCGACGTGCCGCGGGCCCTCAGGCATCGAAGGCGGAGCGCAGTTGGTCCACCGACAGGTCGGGCTGGTGATTCCGGGGGATGAAGGCGGCCGCCGACACCGTCGCGGGATCGAGGTATCGCGCCGCCGCGTCGCGCACCTGCTCCGCCGTGAGCGATTGCAGCCGGGTTTCGGTCTCCGCAAGGAGCGCGACGTCCCGGAGTGCCTCCGCCGCGGCAAGGGCAGAGGCGCGGCCTTCAGCCGTTTCGTACCGGCGCGCGAGCTGCGCCAGCAGCTGGGTGCGCGCCCGTTCGAGATCGCCGGGAGGGAGCGGTTGCCGCGTGACCCGCAGCACCTCGCGCCCGATGGCCTGCAGGGCGGCGTCGAGCCGGTCCGCGGCGAGTGCCGCGCCCACCGCGAACAGACCCAGCTCCGCCGGCGCGATGAATGACGCGCCCGTGCCGGTGGCGAGGCCGGCCAGCCGGAGCGCCACCGAGAGCCGGCTCCCCCGGCCGGTTCCGAGCGCGGCGGCCAGCAGCTCCAGCGCCACGCCGTCCGGATGGAGCGGTGGCACCGCGCGCCAGCCGAGGCGCAGCTCCGCCGTCTGCACGTCGCCGCGAATGGTGCGCACCCGGAGCGCGTGGCGCGCCGGTTCTTCGGGGCCGGCAGGCACGTCGGCGGTACCGGCGGTCCAATCCCCCCAGTGGCGCGCGAGGAGGTCGAGAGTCGCGTCCGGGTCCACGTCGCCCGCCACTGTCACCACCGCCCGTTCCGGGACGTAGCGCGAGGAGTGATAGGCGCTCACGTCGTCCCGGGTGAAGGCCAGGATCGCAGACTCCTGCCCGATCCTCCAGCGCCGCATCCGGTGCACGTCGTAGAGGGCTTCGTGCAGGGTTTCCTGCGCCACCGCCGCGGGCGTGTCGCGCTTGCGGCGCGCCTCCTCCGCGATGACGCCCAGCTCCCGGCGCAGTTCGTCGGCGTCGAGGAGCGGGGCGCGGATCGCATCGGCCAGCGCCAGGATCGCCTGCTCCGCGCCGGCGGGGGGGAGGACCGCGTAGTACTCGGTGGCGTCGTAGCTGGTGAAGGCGTTGACGTACCCGCCGGCGCCCTTGATGGCCCGCGCCAGCTCGCCGGGTCCGAACCGTGGCGAGCCCTTGAAGATCATGTGCTCGAGGACGTGGGAGAGCCCGGTCCAGCCGTCGGGCTCGTCGAGGAACCCGGCGCGCAGGTGGGCGACGACCGCCACTGCCGGCATCGGGCCGCGATGGACCAGGAGCGTGAGTCCGTTGGGGAGCACCTGCCGTCGGACCCGCTCCGTCCATGCCGGCACGCGTCAGTCCCGTGCCCCGCTGCCGAGCGGCCGGAAGTGGAGGACGGCGAGGGCGATGCCTACGAGCGCCGCACCATACAGGCCGGCGTGCAGCATGTCGCCGGCTGCGATCGGCCCCGCGTCCAGTCGGGCCAGGTGCATCGGGGGAAGGACCCAGTGGGCGACCCGCAGCGCCGGCCAGAGGTCGATCCCTCGCTCCAGGAAGTCGGCGGTCGTGTTCTGGTAGACGTGGATCAGGAGCGCCGCGATCCAGTCGCGCGGCCCGCCGGTGAACAGCGTGGAGAACAGGAACACCGTGCCCCCGAGCAGCAGGTAGATCAGGGTGAGCTGGCCGGCAGTGCGCAGCGGAAGCGCGAACTCCGCGGTGCGGAGCCATACCGCCGCGGCGGCCGCCAGTACCGCAGCCAGCAGGAGCAGGAAGCCGAGGACGAAGCGGACCAGGTAGAACGCCGCGGGATGGACCGGCCGCGAGAAGTAGAAGCGATGGTATCCCTCCACCCGGTCGTTCCGGACGATTTCGCCCGTCGCCACCAGCACCAGCGGCCAGCCGACCTGCGCCAGGTACCCCTGGAAGAGCGCCGCGCCGCCGCTGCCGATGAACTGGCTCGGCAGCCGCCACACCAGC
>JBOHSQ010000037.1:0-31392 GCA_050733295.1 Gemmatimonadales bacterium | reverse complement strand
GCAGGAAGGCGACCCGTTCGACCCCCTGTTCTACCTCGACGGCGAGAACCCGGCCGAGGGCGTTTACCAGGTCGATGACGACTGGTTCCTCGACCAGATCACGACACGCATGCCCGAACGGGTCGAGTTCACCTGGCACGGGCGGCGCTACCAGGCCCCGGTGCCGGCGGGCGCGACACTTCCCGCTTTCGTCCGCGTAGTGGACGGCGTCGTCGAGCCGCCCCCGGGCGACCTGGTGCTGGTCCTGCGCCGGAAGCCGCGGCTGCTCGACCTGTTCCGGACCGCCCCGCCGACCTTCGAGGGCGAGGCGACGGCCACCACTATATTCCAAGCCTGACCGGCGCACTGTTGCGCCACCTGGAGACCGAACTCATGCAGCCCACGTCTGCCTGCCGGCTGGCACTGTCGGCCGCGGCCCTCCTCCTCCCCGGCGCCCTCGCGGCCCAGGACCGCCCCTGGCGGCTGGTCGTGGTGAGCGAATCGGGCGATATCGTGACATGGCTCGCGCACCGCGGCGACTCGCTGGTGGTCGAGCGCACCGTCCCGGTCGGCATCATGCCCGCGGACATCGACGGCCCGCACAACGTCACCGTCTCGCCCGACGGGTCGCACTACTACATCTCGATCGCGCACGGGCAGCCGTGGGGCATGCTCTGGAAGCTGGATGCGAACACCGACGAGGTCCTCGGCCGCGCCCCGCTGGAGCTGTTTCCCACAACGATCGCGCTCACGCCGGATGGCGAGCTGGCGTTCGTGGCGAACTCCGACTTCCACGGCGATCGCCCGCGGGTGAACGTGGTGTCGGTGGTGTACACCCCGACCATGACCAAGATCACGGACCTGGCCCTCTGCGACATGCCGCACGGGGTGAAGGTGAGCCGGAGCGGTACGCGCGCGTACGTCTCGTGCATGCACTCCGACGAGCTGATCGAGCTGGACGTGAGCAGCATCGACGAGCTGCGGCGAGTGCCGGTGGGCACGGGGCACAAGCCGGCGGCGGCGGCCCCGGCGAACCCGCATGCGGGGCATGAGGCCCCGACCGCCGCGAGACAGCCGGCGAGCGCCACGGCTCCTGCCGCCCAGGCACCGAAGCCGGGTGCCCCGAGCGGGGAGTGTTCGCCCACGTACGCGGCCCTCTCCCCGGATGACGCGACGATCTACGTGCCATGCAACTACAAGGACGTGGTGCAGGTGTGGGACGCCGCAACCCTCACGCTGCGCAAGGAGATTCCCACGGGGAAGGGGCCGTACAACGCCGAACCCTCGCCCGACGGGCGGTGGCTCCTGGTGACCAACAAGAAGAACCAGAGTGTGAGCCTGATCGACACGAAGGAGCTCACCGAAGCCGCTCGGCTTGGCACGACCAAGAAGATCGTGCACGGCGTGGCCTGGTCGCCGGACGGCAAGTTCGCGTACGTGTCGCAGGAGTCGATCGGGGCGGACCCGGGGGCCGTGGACGTAATCGAGGTGGCGACCCGGAAGACGATCGCCACCGTGCCGGTTCCGGCACAGCCCACCGGCATCTCACTCCGGCGGCTGCCGACCCCGGCACGCGCCGGCCGCTGACCGAGGAGCCCCACGCGATGACCCACGAGACCAGCACCAGCCTGCCCGGTGCCCAGGTGCTGGCGCGCGCGAAGCGTTTCTTCGGCGAGCGAATCCCGCACACGGCCGCGTTCCCCGAGCAGGAGGGGCCGGCGTTCCTGGTGCTCCGGGGCCAGGGCGGGGAAGAGCTGACGGTGGCGGTGGCCGAGCAGGGCCGGGACACGCACGTGCGGGCCTCGACGCTGTTCTTCGACCAGGCGATCGGCCGGTTCTTCTCGACGCTGCCCCCGGCGGGGGAGGCGGCGTGAGCACCATGCCTTCGCTGCGGGTGATGGTGACCGACGTGTGGGACGAGGCTCCCCTCGAGCTGTCCGGTGCCGCGACCGTGGCCGAACTCAAGCGCGCGGCGCTGGAGCACGTCCGCGTCCGGCGTGACCCTGCGGGGTACGAGGTCAAGTACCGCGGGGCCGCCCTGCTCGACGAGAACCGCACCCTGTCCGATCTGGGCATCGTCCCGAACGCCAACCTGATCGTGCTTCCGCGCCGGCGCCGTCCGGTGCGATGACGCTTCGCGTCTTCACGCACCCGCAATGCCTGGAGCACGATGCGGGGCCGGGCCATCCTGAACGGGCGGCGCGGCTTCGCACCGTCCTCACAGCCCTGAGCCGCGAGCCCGCCGCGGCGGTGTCGGAGGCGCCACCCGCGGAGCGGGACGCCCTGCTCCGGGTGCACCCGGGAGGGTACCTGGGCATGGTGGAGGCGCTCGCGGGGCAGGGCGGCGGTCAGCTCGATCCCGACACCTTCGTAAGTCCCGCGAGCTGGCTCGCTGCGACGGGTGGCGCGGGAGCCGCCCTGGCCACGGTGGACCGGGCGCTCGAGTCCGGCGCGAGCCTGGCCGCCATCCGGCCGCCCGGGCATCACGCGCTGGCCGACCGCGCCATGGGCTTCTGCCTGCTCAACAACGTGGTGATCGCGGCGCACCACGCGCGCACGCGAGGGGCGGCCCGGGCGCTCATCGTGGACTGGGACGTGCACCACGGCAATGGCACGCAGGCGCTCGTCGGGCACGACCCCGACATCCGGTTCGTGTCCCTGCACCAGTGGCCCTGGTATCCAGGCACCGGCGCCGAGCACGAACGGGGCGTCGGCAACATCTTCAATGTGCCGCGGCCACCCGGGCTCGACCCGGAGCAGTACGTGGCGGACCTCTGGGAGGCGGTTCGACTGGCGACTCGCGGCTGGTCACCGAACCTCGTGCTGGTCTCGGCGGGCTACGACGCCATGCGCGGGGACCCCCTGGGTGGGTTCACCCTGGAGCCGTGGCACTATGCCGAATGGATCCATCGCCTGCGCGCGCACCTGCCGGGCGTCCCGATCGCGGGGGTGCTCGAGGGCGGGTACGCGCCGGGGCGGCTGGCCGAAGGGGTGGTGGCGACGGTGCGAGCGATGGATGGGTGAGGACCGCGAGGTGATCGATGCGTGGTGAGACGGGCGTTGCGACGGACCGCGACACGCGACACGCGAACCGGGAGCCGAGTGAAATGTCGAGCCTGCGCCTCGAAGCCGAGGTCCTGACCCTCAAGACCCGCCACCCGTTCATCATCGCGCGCGGTGGGCAGAGCGAGTATCGCACGGTGTGGGTCCGGCTGCGCGACGGGGACGGCCTGGAGGGTTGGGGCGAGGCGGCGCCGAACCGCTACTACGGCGAGACGCCGGAGACGGTCCTCGCGGCGCTCGACGTGTACGGCACGGTGCTGCCGAAGGACCCGTTCGACCTCGAGGAGGCGGAACGCCGGTGGGAATCGGCGCTCAGGGGCAACGCCTCGGCCCGGGCCGCCCTCTCCGCCGCGCTCCATGACCTCGTGGGGAAGCGGTTGGGGGTGCCGGTGCACCGCCTGTGGGGGCTCGACCCTGCCAAGGCGCCCCGTTCCACCTTCACCATCGGACTCGACACACCCGAGACGATGCAGCAGAAGGTGGTCGAGGCGGCGGAGTACCCGATCCTCAAGGTCAAGCTGGGCACCGACCGGGACGAGGAGATCCTGCGCGCACTGCGCGAGGCGACCGACCGCGAGCTGCGCGTGGATGCCAATTGCGGCTGGTCGGTGAAGCAGGCGCTGCGGATGCTGCCGGTGCTGGAGCAGTACGGCGTGACGGTGCTGGAGCAGCCGCTCGACCCGCGCAACCTGGACGGTCTGGCCCAGGTGAGTGCCGCGGCCGAGATCCCGGTCATCGCCGACGAAAGCTGCCTCGTGGCGCGGGACATTCCCCCGCTGGCGGGGAGGGTCGACGGGATCAACATCAAGCTGGCCAAGTGCGGCAGCCTGCGGGAGGCCATCCGGATGATCGCGGTGGCACGCGCCCACGGCATGCTGGTGATGGTCGGCTGCATGATCGAGAGCTCGATCGCCATCACGGCCGCGGCGCACTTCACGCCGTTGGTGGACGTGGTGGACCTGGACGGCGCGGCCCTGCTGGCGCAGGACCCGTTCAAGGGCGCCACCATCGCCGGCGGCCAGGTACGGCTTCCCGAGGGGCCTGGCCTCGGGCTCGCCCGACGATGACCGGGCCGTTCGCCCGCGTCGCCCTCCCGCTTCCGGTCCCCACCCACTACACCTATCGCGTCCCCGACGCCCTGGCGGACCTGGCCAGGCCGGGGGCGCGCGCGGTGGTCCCCGTCCGGCGCCGGGAGATGATCGGTGTCATCAGCGCCGTCGACGTCGAGCCGCCCGCCGTCGACACCCGACCGATCCTCGCGATCCCCGATGCCGACCCCGCGCTCAGTCCGGAGCTGCTTCGGCTCGCCGAGTGGATGGCGGGGTACTACGGCGCCCCGCCCGGTCTCGCGCTCAAGGTGATGCTCCCGTCCGGAATGTGGGGAAGCTCGGAGGTCGTCCTGGTCACCCGGGCGTCGGGCGCACCTCGGGGCCTCCGGCCGGTCCGGCGCGACCGGCTCCCGACCGGGGGCACGGCCGGCGAGGTCTTTCGCTGGCTGTCAGAGCAAGGTGGGGAGGCGACGGTGCGCTCCGCCCGGCGGAAGTTCAAGCGCGACGTCTGGGAGGTGGCGGAACGTCTGCGCCGGATCGGCGCGATCGAACTGCGGGTGGTGCCGCCCGACGTGGGCGGTGACCGGGCCTCGGAGAAAGTGGTGCGCCTCGTCGGCGGCGGCCTCACCCTGCTCGAACGCGAGGAACGATTCCGCCGGCAGCCACGGAGGCGGGAACTGTACGAGGCGATCGAGGAGCTGGGCGGGCGGGCCCCGCTCCGGCACCTGCGGGACCAGCTCGACTTCGGCGACGGGCTGGTCCGCGCGCTGATCGGGGATGGCCTCGCCGAACTGGTGGACGAGGAGGTCCACCGTGACCCGTTCGCCGAGAAGGCTGGCGCCCCGCCTCCGGCCCGGCTCACGCAGGACCAGCGCACCGCGCTCTCGGAACTCGGGCGACTCGGCCCTGGTGAAGGCGCGCTGCTCTTCGGCGTGACCGGCTCGGGCAAGACCCTGGTCTACCTGGAGCACATCCGGCGCGCGCTCGCCGCAGGGCAGGGGGCGATCATCCTGGTGCCGGAGATCAGCCTCACCCCCCAGACGGTCTCGCGGGTGCGCGGTGCCTTCGGAGACCAGGTGGCGGTGCTCCACAGCGGGCTCTCCGACGGCGAGCGCGCAGACGCCTGGCGAGCGCTCCGGCGCGGGGATCGCCGGGTGGCGGTCGGCGCGCGCTCCGCGATCTTCGCCCCGGTGCAGGCGCTGGGCGTGATCGTGGTGGACGAGGAGCACGAGGCCACGTACAAGAACGGCGAGGCCCCGCGATATCATGCGCGCGACGTGGCCGCCGTGCGCGCCCGGCTCGAAGGCGCGCACCTGGTGCTTGGCAGTGCCACGCCCTCGCTGGAGGCGTGGGTGAGAACGGACGGGCGGGACGGGCAGGACGGGCGAGACCGGCCCACTGCCACGGAGCGGCTCCGGCTGGTACAACTGCCGGAGCGCATCGAATCGCGACCGCTGCCGCCGGTGGAGCTGGTGGACCTCCGGACGGCACAGTGCGTGGGCGGCACGGGCGCCATTGCGTGGTCGGAAGCGCTCGACAGCGCCATCCGCGTCGCGCTCGAACGGGGCGAACAGGTGCTGCTGTTCCTCAACCGCCGGGGGTTCGCGTCGTTCCTGCAGTGCCCGGCGTGCGGGGCGGTGCGGGAGTGTCCCAACTGCTCGATTTCGCTCACCGTGCACCAGGCACCCGAGCGGCTCCGCTGCCACTACTGCGCCCATGAGGCCCCGCGATCCGACCGATGCGACCAGTGCGGGCACGCGGTCGAACGGATGCGCGGCTTCGGCACCCAGCAGCTCGAGCGGCTCGTGGCCGAGCGGTTTCCGTCGGCCCGGCTGGCGCGGATGGACCTCGATGCCACCAGCACCAAGTGGGCGCACCACCGGATCCTCGGCGCGGTTGAACGGGGCGAGGTGGACGTCCTGGTGGGCACGCAGATGGTCGCCAAGGGACTCGACTTTCCGAACGTGACGCTGGTGGGCGTGGTGGACGCGGACATCGCGCTGCACCTGCCCGACTTCCGTTCCGCCGAGCGCACCTTCCAGCTGCTGGCGCAGGTGGCGGGGAGGGCAGGGCGGGGACCCCGCGGCGGGCGGGTGCTGGTGCAGACACGGAGCCCGAAGCACCACGCACTGGGTCATGCCGCCACGCACGACGTCGTGGGCTTCCTCCACGAGGAGCTGGGCCAGCGCGGCTCGCCTCCGTATCCGCCGGTTACCTCCCTGGCCAACCTCGTGGCGTCGGGCCCGGAGCAGGAAGCGGTCGCGGACATCGCGGGCGCGACGGCGAAGTGGGTCGAGCGCTTCGAGGAGCGCCACGGCCTGGGCCTCGGGATCCTGGGCCCTGCACCATGTGCAATCGCGCGGATCAAGGAGCGCTGGCGCTGGCATGTGGCGGTGCGAGGAGAGAGCCGTGCGGTGGGCGCCGTGGTGCGCGCGCTGGCGCGCCGTCCGCCCCCCCGGGGCGAGAACCGGCTGGCCGTCGACCGCGACCCGGTGTCGATGCTGTGAATACCGAACGGGGGAGTGAGGCGGCCATCACGACCGAGCCGGTGCACGTCCACGGCGGGAGCCTCTTCCCGGCGCAGCTCGAGGACGCGGGCATCCCGGGCCGCCGGCTCGAGTGGGTCGACGTGCTGACCGAAGGACAGGTCCAAGACCTGGGCGATGCGGCCGCGGAGCGCGCCGAGCGCGTGGCGGCGCTCCGGGCGGTAGGCCTCGATGCAGCGGCGCGGAGCGCGGCCCAGGACGCGGCGCTCGAGCAGGCGGCGGCCGAGGGCCACGAGCTGGTGCTCTGGTTCGGGGACGACCTGTTCTGCCAGCTCATCCAGCTCCGGCTACTGGCGTGGCTCCACTGGCTCGGGGCGCTGAGCCGCGTCAGGCTCGCCGGACCGGGTCCCCGTGATCCCGACCCCGGCACCTGCCGGCTGGAGGCCATGGACGCACCCGCCATCGTGCGCGCGTTCGCGGCCCGGCGGCCGGTCGATGCCGCCACGCACGACACCGCCCTCGCCGCATGGCGAGCGTTCACCTCCACGGACTGGTCGGCCATCGAGAACCTCGTGCGCGCGGGCACCCCGGGGCTTCCCGCGCTCGCCCCGGCACTCGCGCGCCTGGCCGAGGAGCGCCCCGCACCGGACACTGGCCTCACCGCCACCGAGGCGGCGGTCCTGGTCTCGCTCGATGCCGGCCCCGCGGACGGCGCGACCCTGTTCCTCCGCGCCGCGTCCCTGGAGCGGCGACGGTGGTACACCGACCTCATGTTCCTGTGGGTGCTGCGGCGCCTGGCTGCGGCGCCCGATCCCGCGATCGTCCTCGGGGGCGGGGGGGACGCACTGGAAGCCGTGACCGTGCACCGGACCCGCGCGGGCGATGCATTGCGGCAGCGCCTTCGTCCTTGAATCGCCCACGCCCCGCTCCTAGCTTTCGCCGCTCCGATGACCATCGCCCGCTATCGCGCGCCCGACTTCACGCGCCCGCCGTTCGCGAAGGCGCCGGCCGCCCGATTCGCCCCGGCCCCGGCCGACGGCGTGCTGCCGGAAGGCTTCTTCTCGACCAGCAACCTGCCGACGTATGTACATCTGGGCGGCGGCCGGTGGGTGCTGCCGGACCGGCCGCGGATGGACTGCGCCATCCTGCGGCGCGGCGAGTCGGTCGAGGTGATGGAGCCCCGCCGGTTGCAGAGCGGCGACCTGGTGGCGATGGGCGAGGCCGAGGACGGGTCCGCCGGCATCTTCGTGCACGTTGAAGGGTTCCTCAGCAACATGAATGACAAGGCGGCCGAGTTCCGCTTCATGTCGACCGAGGTGAGCCGGGAACGCCCGGTGAACTACGAGGAGCTCGCGGGCCGCCTGCTGGAGGAGCGGGTGCGGGGCGGCTACCTGGTGTGGGTGGTGGGCCCGGCACTGGTGCACTCGCGCGCCCGGCACGACTTCGAGTGGTTCATCCGGCACGGGTTCGTGCAGACGGTGCTGGCGGGCAACGCGGTGGCGGTGCACGACATCGAGGCCGCGATCTTCGGCACCACCCTGGGGATGCAGAATGACGGCTCACCCACCGCGGGTGGGCATGGCCTGCACATGCGCGCGATCAACCGGGTGCGTGCCCTGGGGTCGATCGAGAAGGCGGTCGAGAGCGGGTTGATCGGGAGCGGCATCATGCACGCGCTGGTGACCCATGAAGTGCCCTTCGTGCTGGCGGGCTCGATCCGCGATGACGGCCCGCTCCCCGGTGTCCACGCCGATGCCCTGGCGGCCCAGGACGCCATGCGGGAGCATTGCGTGCGGGCCACCGGCGCGATCTTCGTGGCCACGGCCCTGCACGCGATCGCCGTCGGCAACATGCTCCCCGCCTACCACACCCACTACGGGGCGCCCGCAGAGCTGATGACGATCTGCGTGGACCAGACCGAATTCGTGGTGAACAAGCTCAAGGACCGGGGCACCCACCAGGCCTACGGCGTGGTGACCAACGCCCAGGATTTCATGACGGTGCTGCGGGTCTACACCGAGCGCGCCGGGGGGGCGCAGGCGTGACGACGCCGAAGTTCTTCGGGACGGCCAGCGCACACCCGGGCGAGGGTCCGGGCTGGGCCCGCCTCGCGGGCGAGCTGGCCACCGCGCTGCCGATTGCGGAGCTGGACGGGCTGTGGTGCTTCCGTCCCCTCCGCCGGGGCCAGGTGGAGTGGGGCACGGCGGTGCTCTCGCGGGTAGAGGGCGACCGCCGCCGCATCTACACCGCCCGCTACGCCCACACCATCAAGGGCAAGGAGCGGGGCAAGTTCCAGTGGGACCTGCAGGAGGTGGGGAGCGGACCCCTGGACGCCCTCGAGTCGCTGCTGGTCCAGGTACCGGCCCGCGGCGACGAGGAGGAGCCACCGGTTCCCGTGGCGCTGGCCGAGTGGTTCCCGCCCGGACAGGACAATGACGGGCCTCGCGAAGTTTGAGGCCCAGGCCTACCTCGAGCGCTTCCGCCGCTGGCTTCGCGAGCACCGCCAACCGCTCACACGCCAGCGCGAACTGGTGGCGGAGGCGGTCTTCAATGCCCCGGCCCAGGTGAGCGTCGAGGAAGTGCGCTCCCGCCTGGCAACGCGCGGTGAGCGGATCGGGCTCGCGACCATCTATCGCGCCATGGATACGCTCGTGACCAGCGGCCTGGTGCGCGGGCACGACTTCGGCGAGGGATTCCGCCGGTTCGAGCCGGTCGGACCCCGCAGCGGCCACGAGCACCTGGTGTGCGACCGCTGCGGACGGGTGACGGGATTCGCGAGCGGGCCGCTCGAGCGGCTGCTCCAGCTGGTGGCGGACGAGCACGGGTTCGAGCTGGCCCAGCACCGCCTCGAGGTCCACGGCACCTGCCGCGACTGCCGCCGGCGCGGCCTCCCCGGGCTATGACCGAGCCCTCGTCGCTGGGCGTCGTGGTCGCGTTCTTCGCGGGCGTGCTGAGCTTCCTCTCGCCCTGCGTCCTGCCGCTCGTTCCCTCCTACATCGGGTTCCTGACCGGGCTCACCCTGCCGGAGATCACCAATCGCCGGCGCCACACCGTGACGCACGCCGCCCTGTTCGTCCTGGGCTTCTCGCTGATCTTCATCCTGCTCGGGGCGGGCGCCACGGCGCTCGGGCGCGCCCTCCGGGTCTACGAGGACTGGCTCGCGCGGGCAGGTGGCATCCTCATCATCGTGTTCGGCCTGTACCTCCTCGGCGTCCTGCGCATCCCCGGATTCGGCACCGAGCAGCGGGTCCACATCGAGGACAAGCCGATCGGCTACCTGGGATCGATCCTGGTGGGCGTGGCCTTCGGCGCCGGCTGGACGCCCTGCATCGGCCCGGTGCTCGGCGCCATCCTCGGCCTGGCAGCCACGCAGGCCGACCTGGGCCGTGGCATCGCGCTGCTCGCGGCCTATTCGGCAGGGCTGGCGGTGCCGTTCCTTCTCGCCGCGCTGGCGATGGACCGGTTCATCGACTGGTTCCAGGCATTCCGCCGGCATCTCGGCCTGGTGCAGAAGGTGAGCGGCGCCCTGCTGCTGCTGGTGGGCGTGCTGCTGGTGAGCGGCCAGTTCACGCGGCTGGCGGGCTGGCTGCAGGGGCTGACGCCCCAGTTCCTGCGACAGTATCTCTGACGAGGAGGGGTCCGGCCCGGACCCACTCCTCACCGCTCCCCCACTTCCTCCAGCTCCGCTTCCAGCTGCTGCCGTCGCAACAGCTGCCAGTATCGCCCTTCTCGCCCGAGGAGGGCCCGGTGGGTCCCGCGCTCGACGATCACACCCTCGTCCAGCACGAGGATCTCGTCGGCATCGCGCACCGCTGCCATGCGGTGGGAGACGATGATGCTGGTGCGGCCCACGAGGGCACCGCGGAGCCCGGAGAGGATCGCCGCCTCCGTCTGCACGTCGACCGCACTCAGGGCGTCGTCGAGCACGAAGATGGGCGGGTCCTGCACCAGCGCGCGGGCGATCGCCGCGCGCTGCTTCTGTCCCCCGGAGAGCGTGACGCCGCGTTCGCCGATGACCGTCGCCAGGCCCTGCGGGAGCCCCGCCACCGTGTCTGTGAGCTGTGCCACAGCGAGGGCGCGTTCGAGGCGTCCATCGTCGGGGGCGCCGAGGAGCAGGTTCCCCCTCAGGGTGTCGTTGAAGAGGAACGTTTCCTGCGGGACAAACCCGACGGCGCGGCGGAACTCGGCAGGGGCCAGGTCACGCAGGTCCACTCCGTCGATGAGGATGCGCCCCCGGTCGGGGTCGTAGGCCCGGCTCACGAGCTCGACCAGCGCGGACTTGCCCGCGCCGGTGGCACCGACGACGGCGAGGCTGCGTCCTGCG
Organism: Gemmatimonadales bacterium; assembly: GCA_050733295.1. Classification (GTDB taxonomy): domain Bacteria; phylum Gemmatimonadota; class Gemmatimonadetes; order Gemmatimonadales; family GWC2-71-9; genus JAICEH01. The sequence goes on along the minus strand of JBOHSQ010000037.1, from coordinate 20,491 downwards.
GGGAGGTCGAATGTGGCGTCCTGCAGGACCCAGCCGCGATCCTCGGCGGCCGGGTAGCGGAACCAGACCCCGTCAAACGTGACGCGGCGGCCGCCGGTCACTGGCAATGGCGGGAGTGGATGGGGCCGCGCCGGCCCCGGCACGGAAGGGCGCTCCTGAAACAGGCGGTTGATGCGGCCCATCGAGGCCGCACCGCGCTGGATCAGGTTGACGACCCAGCCGAGCGCGATCATCGGCCAGAGCAGCATGGTGAGGTAGACGCCGAAGGCAACGAACTGCCCGACCGAGATCGCGCCCTGGAGGACGAGGAAACCGCCGAAACCGAGGACGGTGGCCGCACCGAGGCCGCCGATGAAGGCAAGGAGAGGATGGAAGAGTCCCTGGGCCCGCGCCAGCGCGATGTTGCGACGCCCATACTCCTCATTTAGGCTTCGGAATCGGGCCAGCTCGGCGAGTTCCTGGCGGTACGCGCGCACGATGCGGGCGCCGGAAAGGTTCTCGTGGACGTGGGTGGTGACGTCACTGAACTGGGACTGGATGGCTTCCGAACGCTGATGGATCCGCCCGCCCAGGACGGCCATGACGATCGGGAGGGCGAGCAGGGGCAGGAGTGCCAGTCCGGTGAGCGCGGGACTGATGGCGAGCATGGCGGGGCCGACGAGGAGTGCCCGCGCGATGGTGTCCACCAGGTACATCAGCGCGGGGCCGGCCACCATCCGGACGGCGAGCAGATCGTTGGTGCTCCGCGCCATGATGTCGCCGACCGTGTAGCGGTCGTAGAACTCCGCGGTGAGGCGCTCGAGGTGGCGGAAGAGGCCGGCGCGGAGATCGGTCTCGACCTTGCGGCTGCCGCTGTTCAGCAGCTGGCGCATGCCGAACCGGGCGAGGGCCCCGAGACCGGCGACGCCAAGGAGCAGGAAGGCGGCGCGCCGCACCGCCGCGGAGCCGCTTCCGGCGGCCAGGGCGTCGATGCCCTGCTGCAGGAAGCGGGGCCCGAGGGTGCTGAAGGCGTTGGAGACGACCACCAGCACCAGGCCCGCGGCATAGAGGGGTACGTACGGCCGCAGGTAGGGCAGGATCGAGCGCAGTTCCCGCATGACGGGAGAATGTGCCCGGATCCCCCGGGACCGGGCAAGCGACCTTAAAGGAGGAATCGATGCGAAAGGGACGACTGCTTCTGCTGCTCGCCGCGGCGGGGCTCACCGGCTGCGGCGGCGGGGAGAAGACCGACGAGGCACTCGCGGACAGCCTGCGTCGGGACCTCCAGCTCGTGCCGGCCGAGTCTTCGGCGGCGCTCAACGACGTGCCGGCCGGCGAGGCACCGGCCACTGCTCCTCCGGTGGCAACCACGCCGGCTCCGAGGCCGGCGACGCCGAAGCCCTCGGCGCCGGCCCCGACGAAGCCGGCAGCCCGGACGCTGGCGGCGGGCACGACGATCTCGACCACCGCGCTCGACTCGATCAGCTCGCGCTACAACAAGGCGGGCCAGACGATGCGGGTGAAGGTGGCGAGTGACATCAGCGACGGCAGCGGCCGCGTGGTCATTCCCGCCGGGTCCGTCATGACGCTCACGATCAGCAAGATCGCGCCGTCAGAGAACAAGTCGGACAATACCGGCACCCTCGTGCTGGTGCCGACCAGCGTGCAAATCGGCGGGAATGGCTACGACGTGACCGGCATGGTGACCAGCGTGGCGAGCACGCTCAAGGGCCGGGGCGTGACCGGGGGCGACGCGGCGAAGGTAGGCGCGGGTGCCGCGGCGGGTGCCGCAGCGGGCCAGGTGATCGGCAAGAAGACCGCACCCACGATCATCGGCGCCGTGGTTGGCGCCGCTGCGGGCGCGGCCATCGCGAGCAACACCGCCGACCGCGACGTGGTGGTGGCTCCAGGCGCGGCGATCGTGGTGGAGCTCACCGGGACGTTCACGCGCGGCTAGCGCACCCGAAGGTCGAAGTCCGGAGGGGCCGCCGTTACGGGCGGCCCCTTCGCATTGTGCTTCAAGGTCGCAAGTCGAAGGGGCCGTCATCACCGGCGGCCCCTTCGCATTTCAGTACCCCGCGCCGCCGCCGCCCAGTCGGGGGTCGCTCACGCCCTGCCAGCCCGAGGGTGTCCGGATGATCGCCTCGACGTCGCCCCACTGGCCGCGCAGGGTAATGGAGTGGCCGAGGCGCTCCAGGCCGGCGAGGGCCGCCGGCTGGAACCCGCCACGCTCGACGCGGAGTGCGTCGGGCAGCCCCTGGTGGTGGGTCCGCGGCGCGGCCACCGCGTCGCCGAGCGACATGCCGTGGTCGAGCACGTTCGAGATGACGTGGTAGACCTGGGTGATGATCGTGGGCCCGCCAGGCGTGCCGACGATCATGAGGAGCCTGCCCGCGGAGTCCACCACGATGCTGGGCGTCATTGCCGAGAGCATCCGTTTCCCGGGCGCGATGGCGTTCGCCTCGCCCTGGACCAGACCGTACATGTTCGGCGCGCCGGGTTTGGAGGTGAAGTCGTCCATCTCGTCATTGAGCAGGAACCCGGCACCTTCCACGGTGACGGCGCTGCCATAGCTGTTGTTGAGCGTGGTGGTGGTGCCGACCGCGTTACCCTCCGCGTCGACCACCGAGTAGTGGGTGGTGTGCATTCCGTCGCCCAGCCCGGGCCGCACCGAGTCCGACGGCGTGGCGCGGTCCCGGGCGATGGTGCTCCTGAGTGAGTCGGCGTAGGGCCTGGAGGTGAGCCGGGCGAGCGGCATTGCCACGGCATCGGGATCGCCCAGGAAGTGGTTCCGGTCGGTGAAGGCCCGGCGCATCGCCTCGGCCTCGAGGTGCATCAGCTCCGACGACCCGAACGGCGGCAGCGGCCCGAATCCCTCCATCTGGTTCAGGATCAGCGCCAGGGTCACGCCGCCGGACGATGCCGGCGCCATGGAATAGATGGTGTGCCCCCGATACCGGATCACGACGGGCTCGCGCCACTTCGCCTCGTAGCGCGCCAGGTCGTCGTGGGAGACGAGGCCACCGCCCCGCTCCATCTCCGCCACGATCAGGTCCGCGACACGCCCGCGATAGAACCCGTCGCGACCGCGCTCACGAACCGCCTCGAGGGTCCGGGCCAGATCGGGCTGGGCCCAGGTCGAGCCCTCCAGCGGCGGCAGCCCGCCGGGGAGGAACTGCCGGCGCGACGCGGAGAAGAGCGATAGCCGGAAGCGATCCTCATCGATGGAGAGCATGCGGTACCGGTCGACGAGGAATCCGTCGCGCGCGAGCCGGATGGCCGGCTCGATGACCTGACGCCAGGGCAGCCGGCCGAACCGGCGGTGCTGTTCCGCGAGCCCGGCGACGGCTCCGGGAGTCCCGGCGGCGAGGTGACCGGTCACGCTCTGGTCGGTGACGTTGCCGCTCAGGTCGACGTACATCTCGCGCGTCGCACGCGCCGGGGCGGCCTCGCGATAGTCGAGCGCGTGGACCGAGCCGCCGGCGAGGCGGATCACGGAGAACCCGCCGCCGCCGATGTTCCCCGCCTCGGGGTGCACCACGGCGAGGGCGAACCCGACGGCGGTGGCGGCATCGACCGCGTTGCCGCCCGCACGGAGGATGTCCCGGCCCACCTCACTCGCGATCGGACTGCCGGACACGACCACGGCGCTCGGGGCGTCGGTAATCCGCGCCCCGGAGGCGAATCGCCAGCCCTCGGCGATCCCGCTGGCCGGAGGGGCCGGCTCGGCGACCGCGGGGGGTGTTGCTGCCGGGGCCGGGGCCGAGGATTGGGCGCTCGGGCCGCACGCCGCCAGGCCCAGGACCATGAACAGAAGTCGTCGAGGCATTCTCGGGGAATCGGTGGTGGGTCGCGTGGCGGGCTTTGACCTTCGCCCTTGATAGCGCCTAATTTAGCCGACCCTGCCCACCTGCAAGCCACCCGCGCGGCGGACATGACCGAGAGCTTCCACGACGCGCGCCTGACCGAGCGACGGAACCCCCGGACCCAGCATCTCGACACGCTCACCCCGGTGGAGCTGGTCGACGCCCTGAATGCGGAGGATGCGGCGGTGGCCGCGGCGGTGGCGCGGGCCCGGGCCGAGATCGGGCGGACCATCGAGCTGGCCGAGCGCGCGTTCCGGGACGGCGGGCGGCTGATCTATGTCGGCGCCGGGACCTCGGGCCGGCTGGGTGTGCTGGACGCGGTCGAATGCCCGCCCACTTTCGGCACCCCGCCGGAGATGGTGGTCGGCGTCATCGCGGGCGGCGCATCCGCCCTGCTTCGCTCCGTCGAGGGTGCCGAGGACGACGAGGGGGCCGCCCTGGCCGCCATGGACTCGCACCGCGTCGGTCCAGCCGACCTGGTCATCGGCATCGCGGCCAGCGCCACCACGCCGTACGTCCGTGCCGCGCTGGTCCGGGCCAAGGCGCTCGGGGCGGCGACCGCGTTCCTTTCGTGCTCCGAACCCCCCGACATCCTGCGCGAGACCTGCGACGCCTGCATCACCGTGCTGGTGGGTCCGGAGGCCGTGACCGGCTCCACCCGGATGAAGGCGGGTACCGCGACCAAGCTGGTGCTCAACACGATCACCACTGGCGCCATGGTCCGGCTGGGCAAGGTCTACGGCAACCTGATGGTGGACCTGCAGGCGATGAACGCGAAGCTGGTGGACCGCTCGGAGCGGATCGTGATGGAAACGACAGGTGCGGGCCGCGTGGAAGCGCGCGCCGCCATCGACGCCGCGGGGGGCCGGGTGAAGCGGGCGATCGTGATGCTCCGCCGGCGCGTGGGGCCGGACGAGGCCGACCGCCTGCTCGAGGAGCACCGGGGCTTCCTGCGGCCGGTGGTCGGCGACCCGCCGCCGATCCGGGGCGGGGGATGAGCGAGCGGCCCTGGCTCGTCGTCGGCCTCATGTCGGGCACGTCGCTCGACGGGATGGACGCGGCGCTGGTCCGGTTCCGGAGCCCGACCGACGCGGAGTTGGTGGACTTCGCCCACCTCCCCTACGACGTCCCGGAGCGACGCCGGCTCGCCGACGCGATCGGGAGCGGATCCCCGCGTGAGCTGGCGCTCCTGCACATCGACCTGGCGGAGTGGGCCGCCGAGGCGGTGCAGGTGGTGCTGGAGGGCGCCCGGGTTTCCGCGTCGGACCTCGCCGGGATCGGATTCCCGGGTCAGACCATCTGGCACGAGCCCCCGAAGGTGACCTGGCAGCTGGGGGAACCCTCGGTGCTGGCCGAGCGCTTCGGCGTCAGGGTGGTGAGCAACTTCCGCGCGCGCGACCTCGCCGCGGGCGGCCAGGGCGCGCCCCTGGTCCCGATGGCGGACGTGCTCCTCTTCGGCGCGACGACGGAGCCCCGCGTGCTGGTCAACATCGGGGGCATGGCGAACCTGACCTACGTCCCGAAGCGCGCGGTCGAGGACGGGGCGTTCGCCTTCGACACCGGCCCCGGGGTCGCGATCGTGGACGCGGTCGCGCGCCTGGTGGACCCATCCTTGCCCTGCGACCTCGACGGGCAGATCGCGGCGCGAGGCTCGCCGCGCGAGGACGTGCTGACGGAGCTGATGGCGGATCCGTTCTTCGCTGCCGCGCCGCCCAAGAGCACCGGGCGCGAGCGATTCGGCGATACCTATGCGCGGCGGCTGCACGAACGCGTGCCCGGACCCGACGGCGTCGCGACCGCGGTGGCGTTGAGCGCGCGCACGCTGGGAGGTGCCATCCGGAAATGGGTGCCCGGCAGCCCGGAGGTGATCGTGGCCGGCGGTGGGCGCAGGCACCCGGGTCTCCTGGCGTTGCTCGAGAGGGAGCTTCGCGACGGCGACCGGACCCGCGTCCGGCTGTTCGACGACCTCTTCTTCGACGGGGACGCCAAGGAGGCGGTCGCCTTCGCGCTCCTGGCCTACCTCACGCTCCACGGCCAGCCCGGCAACCTGCCCGCAGCCACCGGCGCCGCCGGGGCCCGGGTGCTGGGCAGCGTGACACCGGCATGACCGTCGCGCGCCTCGTCCTGCCTGCGCTCCGGTGGAGCCCGGCGCGGCGCGCCTACCTGCTGGAAGGCGCCCAGGACGCCTCGGCGGCGCTGGAGCTGGGGGTCGGCGGGTTCATCCTCTTCGGCGGTACCGCGGACGCGGCACACCACACCATCACGGAGCTGCAGGACCGGGCGGGCCACCCGCTCCTGTTCGGCTCCGACCTCGAACGAGGCGCGGGTCAACAGTTCGAGGGACTCTCCGAATGGCCACCGCCGGCGGCCCTGGCCACGCTCGGGCTCGACACGGTTCGCGCCGCGGCGCGCGCGACGGCCCGCGAGGCGCTCGCCCTTGGCATCACCTGGATCTTCGCGCCGGTGGCGGACCTCGACCTGGAACCGGAGAACCCGATCGTCCAGACCCGCGCCTTCGGCGGCGAGCCGGCCGGGGTTGCGGCGTGCGTGGAGGCGTGGGTTCGCACCGCACAAGCCGAAGGGGCGCTGGCGTGCGTGAAGCACTTCCCCGGCCACGGCCGCACCCGGCACGATTCGCACCGCGAGGTGCCCTCGGTGAATGCCGGTCGCGACGCGCTGGACCTGGACCTGACACCGTTTCGCGCGGGGATCCAGGCCGGCGTGGCATCGGTGATGACTGCGCACGTGCGCTATCCGGCGCTCGATCCCTCGGGGACCCCGGCCACGGCCTCGGGACCGATCCTCCACCTGCTGCGGGACGAGCTGGGTTTCCGGGGTCTGGTGGTCACCGACGCGCTCATCATGGAGGCGGCACTCGCGGCGGGCGGGCCCGCCGCCCAGATCGGCGCCGGCGTAGACCTGCTGCTCTACCCCCGCGACATCGCCTCGACGGTCGCCGCGATCGACGAGGGGATGCACGGCGGCGCGCTCAGCGAAATGCGGGTGGTGGAGGCGCTGCATCGCTACGAGAGCGCGGTTGCCAGGCTCGAGGCCGGACGCGAGTCGCGAGCCGCGATTGGCGGGTCGAGGGCAGAGGGTCGAGGGTCGAGCGCAGGTGCGGCGGCTGCCGCGGATGAACTCCTTGCCGCGAGGACGCTCCGGGGCAGGCCGCCGCGGCTCACGGCGCCGATCGAGTTGACCCTGATCGACGACGACATCGGCGGACCGTACCCGGCCTCTCCGTCGGATTGGCTGGAGCTACAGCTCGACGCACTCGGCGTGCGGATGGCCGGGGCGGCGCAGGAACTCGCCGGCACGACATCCGGGGGCCGGCGCAGCGGGCGGCGGCAGGCTGGCCGGAAGGCGACAGGCTCGAAGGTCGTGGCGGCTTTCTGCGAGCCCCGCGGCTGGAAGGGGCGGGCGGGATTCGGCGAGCGGACCCGCGCCGAGCTCGCGGCTGCGGCTCCCGGCGCCGACCTCGTGCTCCTCTTCGGCCACCCGCGCCTGGTCGACGAGATTCCCGGCACCGGCCCGGTGGCGTGCGCCTGGCACCGCCAGCGGCCGATGCAGGAAGCCGCGGCCCGACTCCTCTCCCGACTCCTCGGGTGAGCCTGCTCGACTGGGGAGTGGTCGTGGCGTACCTCGGCGCCTCGCTCGCCCTTGGCCTGTTCATGGCGAGGAAGGGCTCGCGGAACCTGGCCGAGTTCTTCGTGGGGGGCCGCGCCATCCCCTGGTGGCTCGCGGCCACGTCCATGGCGGCCACGACGTTCAACGTGGACACCCCGCTCTATGTGGCGGGCGTGGTGGCGCGCCGCGGCGTGGCCGGGAACTGGGAGTGGTGGTGCTTCGCCTTTGCCCACGTGCTCCTCGCGGTGCTGCTGGCCAAGCTCTGGCGCCGGGCCAACGTCCTCACCGACATGGAGCTGACCGAGATCCGCTATGGCGGCCGGCCGGCGGCGGCGCTGCGCGGGGTCCGCGCGTTCCTCTTCGCCGTTCCGCTCAACTGCATCAGCATCGGGTACGGCATGCTGGCCATGCGGAAGGTGGTCGTGGCGATGGGCCTGCTCGAGGGCCTGCCGGACCTCCCGGGCGACCCGCGGCTGTGGGCGCTCCTTCCGATCGTCTTCCTGACGCTCGCCTACACCGCCGTGTCGGGGATCTGGGGGGTGGTGGCCACCGACTTCCTCCAGTACGTCCTCGCGATCGGGGGCGCCTTCGCCGTGATGTGCTATGCGCTCGCGGAGGTGGGGGGCGTCGGTGCCCTCACCGACACGCTCCGCGCATCGGGACGGGGCGCGACGCTCGACCTCCTCCCCACGGGGGAGGACGCCCTGCTGCCACTCTCGACCCTGCTGGGGTACGTCTTCGTCCAGTGGTGGGCATTCCGCAACAGCGACGGCGGCGGGATGTTCGTGCAGCGGCTCTCGTCGGTGAAGGACGAGGCGGAGGCCCGCAAGGCGGCCCACTGGTTCAACATCCTCAACTACGTGGTGCGCACCTGGCCCTGGGTGCTCGTGGCGCTCGCCGCGCTGGTGGTCCTCCCCGGCCTGGAGGATCCGGAGACGGCGTATCCGATCCTGATGGTCCGCTATCTCCCGTCGGGGATCCTCGGGCTGGTCTTCGCGAGCCTCCTCGCGGCGTTCATGAGCACCGTTTCGACCCAGCTCAACTGGGGCGCCAGCTACCTGGTGCACGACCTCTACGCCCGCTTCGGCGGTGAGCGGGACGACGCGAAGCTGGTGGCGGCGGCGCGCTGGGCCACGGTCGGCCTCACGCTGCTGGCCGCGATGCTTTCCTTCTTCATGGAGAGCGTCGGCGACGTCTTCCGCTTCCTCATCCTCATCGGCACCGGGCCGGGGCTGGTGCTCCTGCTGCGCTGGTTCTGGTGGCGGATCAACGCCTGGGCCGAGATCGCGGCGATGGGGGCCGGGCTCGGGCTCGCGCTGCTCAGCTACCTCCCGGCCAGTGCCGGCCTGAGCTTCGGGCAGAGGCTCGCGCTCACCGCGTTCGGCGCGCTCGCGGTATGGCTGCCGGTCATGTACCTCACGGCGCCAGAAAGGCCCGAGGTGCTGGACGGCTTCTACCGTCGGGTGCGCCCAGCCGGCGCATGGGGCCCGGTGCAGGCGCGCACCGGCCTGGAGCCGCTGGACCGACTCGGCGCCGACCTCGGGAGGTGGGCGGTCTGGAGCGCGGTGATCCTGGGAACGACGGTCGGGATCGGGTGGGTGCTGTTGCGTTAGGCGCGCAGGATGGGCAGGACGGGCGGGACGGGCGGGCGTTAGAACAGCCAGACGACTCCAGCGCCGAGCATCAGGGCCAGCAGCACGTACCAGGGCCACGGCCCCATCCCTTTCCTCATTTCCACCGGCACGATGGGAAGTTCTTCCGTCACCGGCTCCAGGGTCGGCGTCGGAGTCTCGTCGGTGGTGTACGCCTCATAGCCCCGCGGATCGGTGACGCCCGGCTCGGCCAGGCCGTCCCCGTCGAACCGCGCCGCGACCGCGGTGATGTTGTCCGATCCTCCCCGGTTGTTCGCCAGCGCAATCAGCTCCGCGCAGGCGCGCTCCAGATCGCCGTTCCGATCGATCACTTCCGCGATCTCCTGCCGCTTCACCGTGCTCGACAGTCCATCGGAGCAGAGCACGAGGACGTCCCGGCGGCGCACCGTCTGGTGGCTCAGGTCCACCCGCACCAGCTGGTCGGGGCCGAGCGCCTGAAGGATGATGTTGCGCCGATCGCTCGCCTCCGCCTCCTCCTCGGTCAGCTCGCCGGCCTCGACCAGCCGCTGGGTGAGGGACTGGTCCCGAGTCAGCTGCGTGGCCACGCCACCGCGAATGAGATAGGCGCGACTGTCACCGATCTGGGCCAGGTAGAGATCCTCGCCGATCACGCCCGCCAGCGTCGCGGTGGTGCCCATGCCACGCACCTCGGGGTGTTCCACGGCGTACTGGTGCAGCATGTCGTTCGCGTGCTCGACCGCCTCGCGCAGGCGGCGCGCGAAGAGTTGCCCTCCGGGCTCGGGGTCGGAGCGCCAGACCCGCCGGAGGTACTCGAGGATTTCGCGCGCCGCCATCGAGGAGGCCAGCTCTCCCGCGGCGGCGCCGCCCATCCCGTCGGCGACGAGGAGGAGCGAGCCGCGGGTGCCGACCTCGTGGTCGCGGACGACCCGGAGATCCGCCCGGTCGGCGGTGAGGTCCGCGACGAGGAAGGTGTCCTCATTGTGGTCGCGGGTGCGACCCAGGTCGGTGTGGCCGAAAAGGGAGAGGCGAGTCATGGTCCGGTGGTTGAGGCCCGCGGAATCTACGGCCCGGCGCCCGAGGGCGTCAACGTCGCGGTTGCCGTAAGTTACTGTCACCGTGTACCTTGGGCCGATGCCCCGTTCGCTCGCGTCCGGGTTCCTGCTTCTCGCCTCCATCCTAGCCTGCGCACCGGTGCCCCGCGGCCCGACGGGGCCCGGCCCAGTGGACGCCGGAATACCCCCCTCCTCGGGGGCTCCGCCGGGGGTGCCCGGGATCGTGACACCGCCGGTCGAGGGGGCCGATCCGCTGCCCAGGATTCCGCTCGCGGCCGGCCGCCTGCAGATCACGGTCGTCTATCCCGCCGCGCAGGATGTCGTCGGGGCTGTCGATTCGAGCTTCATCTTCGGGTCGGTCGGCCGCGGCGATGCGCGCCTCTCGATCAATGGCGTCCCCGTCGCCGTGCACCCGAACGGCGCCTGGCTCGCGTGGATACCATTCCCGCGCGACTCGCTCATGAGCTTCGAACTCATGGCGGTCGCCGGGGCCGACACCGCGCGACTGACGCGCAGCATCCGGCGAGCGGCACAGTTCTCCTCGCCTGATGCGCCGGTCTGGATCGATTCCACGTCGCTCTGGCCGGTCGGACGCGCGTGGTGGCCAGCGGGCGAACCGCTCAGCCTCACTGCCCGAGCCGCCCCGGGCGCCACCCTTCGACTGCTCCTCCCCGACGGCTCCACGGTGCCACTGGTCGCCACGGCCGGGGTCGAGCGGGTCGACGACGGAGTCCAGGCCTTCGACGTGGATCCGAGCACGGCGGCGCGCGGGGCGCGCTCCGACCGCTACGTGGCGATGCTCCTGCCGCGCGCGCTCGGCCGCGACCCCGGCCCGCTCGTGGGCGGCGACACCGTCGGCGCCATGGTCAATGCCCCAACCGACACCACCGTCGCCGCCGCCGACACACTCACAGCCGTGCTCGAGGCGGTGCGCGGCGCGGACACCGTACGGCTGCGCTGGCCGCTCCGCCTGGCCGCGCTCGGTGGAACGCCGACGGCCGTGGAACTCGACGACGATCCCGCCCGCCTCGGAGACACCGACCGGACGACGGTGGGGCGCGCCCTGCCCGGAGGGACCTACCACTGGTTCTTCCCCCAGGGCACCCGGACGGTCGCGAACGGCCGGATCAATGACGACATCCGGCTCCGGCTTTCCGCCTCGAGCCAGGCCTGGGTCCCCGCGGCGGAAGTCGGCGCGCTACCGGCCGGTGCACCGCCACCCAGGGGCGTCGTGGGCAGCGTGGCGCCGGGGCGCACCGCGGACGGGGTGCGCTACCGCATCCCGGTGGGCGAGCAGGTGCCGTGGCGGGTCGTCGAGGACGACCGCAGGCTCACCCTGGTGGTGCACTCGGTGACAGGGGACGTGAACTGGATCCGGTACGGACAGACCGATGACGTGGTTTCGGGAATCCGATGGGACCAGCCGTCGGCCGACGACGTCACCCTCACTTTCGACCTGGCGCGACCGGTGTGGGGCTGGCGGGCCACATGGGATCGCGGAGACCTGGTGTTCGAGATCCGTCGACCCCCGGTGCTGGATGAGGGAAACCCGCTCCGCGGCGTGACCGTCGTGGTGGATCCCGGCCATCCTCCGCTCGGCGCCACGGGTCCCACCGGGCTCCGGGAGGCCGACGCGAACCTGGGCGTGGCGCTCGAGCTTCGGCAGCTCCTCGAATCCGAGGGAGTCCGGGTCCTGATGACTCGCACCAGCGACTCGGCGGTGGGCCTGTGGCCGCGGGTGGCGTTCGCGGAACGGGCCGGGGCGGACGTCCTGATCTCGGTCCACAACAACGCCCTGCCGGACGGCGTCGATCCGTTCCGGAACAACGGCACGAGCACGTTCTACAACCAGCCGCGCAGCCTCGGCCTGGCGCGCGAGGTGCAACGCGGCATGGTGCGACGTCTGGGCGTGCGCGACCTGGGTTACGCGCGGGCGGACCTGGCGCTGGTGCGGACAACGTGGATGCCCTCGATCCTCACCGAGGGGCTGTTCATGATGATCCCGGAACAGGAGTACGCCCTTCGCACCACCGAGGGGCGGCGCCGGTATGCCGAGGGCATCCGGGACGGACTGGAGAGGTTCCTTCGGACCCGCGCCCGCCGGCCGTAGCTCCTCCTGGCGGGCCTGTGTTCGGAGGGCGAGGTGATTCGTCCATGAAGGTGATGCCGCTGGGTTCCTGCAGGACTTCCTTCCTCATCGTGGCCCTCATCGTCCCGGCCACCGGGCTCGTGCCCGTCGCCCGGGCGCAGGAGGACGCCGACCGGGACCGACTGGTGGCGTTCCGGGATTCCGTCGCCAGCAGTGACCTGGCCGCCGTGCAGGCGCTGGAACAGCAGATGATCCAGTACGCCCGGGTCAATCGCAACGATGCCCTCCTGCACCTCAAGCTGGGGTTCGTCGCGCTCCGGCTGGGTGACCTTGGCAAGGAGGGTGCCTACGAGGACGCGGCCTCCGAGTTCGAGTGGGCATCCGACCTGCAGCCGGCATGGCCGTATCCGTGGTACGGGCTCGGCCTGGCAGAGACGCGGATCGGAGATTCGCAGTTTGCCCTGGTGAGCGGGCTGAGGATGATGCTGGGCAAGGACGCGCTGACCAAGTCCGCGCTGGCGTTCGCCCGCGCGGCCGCCATCGATCCCTCCTTCGTGGCCGGGCTGGTGGAGCTGGCCAATACCGCGCTCAAGCAGCGGGTGAACATCAAGCTCGACATCGCGCTGCAGGCGCTGCGCGAAGCTGCCGGCACGGGTGCGGGATCCCACCCGGAGGTACTCCTCGCCCGGGGACGCGTGGAGCGTGATGCCGGCTCGCTGGATTCGGCCCTGGTTGCGTTCGCCAAGTACATCGCAGCAGGCGGGGTCGAGGGCCTGGGCCAGCTCGAGGCCGCCCGGACGGAATTCGCCATGGGCCGGCTGACGGGCCAGGCGGCGTACTACGCCGGTGCCGACTCCGATGATCCGGTGGTGGTACAAGGGTACCGCCTCGATCTGGCCTACATCGCCCCCGATAGTGTGCTCACCGATTTCGACGCCGCATCGGGCGGAGGCCGGGCGGAGTTCCTGCGGCTGTTCTGGGGTGAGCGCGACGCGCGCGACCTCCGGACTACGGGCGAACGACTCCGCGAGCACTACCGCCGGCTGGCCTACGCCCGGAAGTACTTCGTGCTGGTCGGCCACCGGCGGACCTACGGGATCAGCGAGATCTACCGTTCTGGCAGCACCGAGTTCGACGACCGCGGCATCATTTACGTCCGTCACGGGGAACCCACCGACCGCGCGAGCTACCAGGCACCGGGCATCGACCCGAACGAATCGTGGCGCTACGCGCGCCCCGACGGCGACCTGCTCTTCCACTTCACCTCGCGTGAGGACGTGCAGGATTTCCGGCTGGTCGAGAGCGTGCTCGACGTGCTGGGGTTCGAGGTCAAGGTGACCGCCAGCGGCGAAGGGCTGGTTGGCGCCGACCCGAACGGCCCGATGATCCAGATCCTGTCTTCCCGGGAGCGACTCTCGCCGATGTACGCACGGATGCAGTCGGCCGGACGGGGGGCGGCGCAGCGATTCCAGCGGGAAGAGCAGACCATCACCCGCAACAGCGTGGCACTCGCCACGACCACCGACAGCTACGACCTCCGCTTCGAGCGCGACCTGCAGGCCTCGCTCCAGGTGCTGGCGGCGGGGTCACGCGACGGGCAGAACCACGTCCTCATCACCTACGCCATCCCCGGCAGCGCCCTCGAGGGGTTGCAATCGGAGCGCGGCACGATCTACCCGGTGCGGCTCCGCTTCAGCGCGCTTGGCCCCGGCGGGGTAGTGGCCACGCTCGACACGACCAGGGTGTTCCTGGCGCGAACCCCGGTGCCGGCGGGCGAGCACCTGGTGGGATATGTGCTGGCGCCGGTTCCGCCAGGCACGTGGCAGTACCGGCTCGCCCTGCAGCAAGGCGAGCGCGCGGGGCTGGTCAGTCGCAACGCGCTGGTGACGGTCGCCCCGGCCGAGGGTTCGACGCTCGGGCTCTCGGACCCGGTGCTCGGCAGCTCAACCGGCGGGATCTCCTGGCGTCCCACGCCACTGGACACGGTGCCGCTCAACCCGGTCGGCCGGTTCTGGAGCGGCGAGACGATGGACCTATACTACGAGGTCACCGGACTGCTCCGCGGTGAGCAGTACCGGACCGAAGTCGCCATCCACCGGGCCCGCCCAGAGGAGGTCGATGCGCTGGCACCCGGGAAGCTCTTCAAGGACGCCGTCCTCACCGTCCGGTTCGACGAGGAGGCGGGCGCGTCGCCGCTCCGCAGCCAGCGCACGATCGAGCTGCGCAAGCTCCGGCCGGGTGACTACACCATCTCGATCATCGTCACCGACGCGAGCCGCCGGGTCGCCCGGCGGAGCCAGAGTTTCCGCGTCGTTTCGCGCTAGCGTCCTCGCCGTCCTCCTGTCGGTCGCGGCTGGTCCGGCCGCCGCGTCCGCGCAATCGCACGCCTCCCCGTCCAGGGATTCTGCGGTCCTCGCCTTCGCCGACTCGCTTTCCGGCGTCCCCGAATCCGGCAGCCTGCTCCAGCTCGAGACCCAGCTGATCGAGCGCGCCCGGATCGTCCGGGACAATGTGGACCTGCATCTCCGGCTGGGCTTCATCGCGCTCCAGCTCGGCGCGATCCTGGGCGGCCGCCACTGGGATGATGCCGGCTCGGAATTCGAGTGGGCGCTGGAACTCGAGCCGGAGTCGGCGCTGGCCTGGTATGGGCTCGGACTGGCGGAGGGCGGGCTCGCCCCGGCGCTGTACAACTCGCGCGCCGCGGCGCAGGCGATGCTGGGGAAGGACCAGGTGGCCCTGGCGGGGCGGGCGTTCGGGCGGGCGATGGCGCTCGAGCCCGGGTTTGCGCGCGCCGCCGTCGCGTGGGGGGAGCTCGCTCTTCGGCGCTCGCTGCGGGACGAGCGCGCGGGGGCACTCCGCGCGCTGCAGGATCTCCCGGCCGGTTCGGCGGACACCACGACGCTCCTGGTGCGCGGGCGACTGGAGCGCAGGCTGGGGGGCTACGACTCCGCCGCGACCACCTTCGGGCGCTATCTCGCCGCCGGCGGGGATTCCGCCCTTGGCCTCCTGGAGCGCGCGCGGGCCCGCTTCGCCGCCGGTGATCCGGCCGCCGCCGCCGACTACCGCACCGGTGCGGAGCTCGCGACGGGGGAGGCGCTCCTCGGTTACCGGGCCGACCTCGCATTCATTGCCCCCGAATCCGTGCTGGTCGGGTTCGACCGGGTGGAGGGTGGTGGCCGGCGCGACTGGCTAGAGCGGTTCTGGAATTCCCGGGACCTCGACGGCCTCCGCCCGACGGGGGAGCGGGTTGCCGAGCATTATCGCCGCCTCGAGGTGGTGCTGGGTGACTTCGCACTGCCCCCCTTCACGCGCCGGTTCGGCTTCGAGCAGTACTACCGCAGCGGGCGGGTGGACGTGGACGACCGCGGTGTGATCTGGGTGCGGCACGGTGCGCCGTCGCACCGGATCGCGACGGTGCGAAACCAGGCCGAGAGCTGGTACTACGCGCCGGGCACCGCGGAGGAACTCTACTTCCACTTCGTCGCCGGCGAAGACCTCGACGACTACCGGCTGGTGCCGAGCCCTTTGCAGGTCCCGGCGGCCGCACGAGAGGACATCCTGGCCGAGGGCGGGCCGGCGAGTCGCGACTACTGGCGGCTCGAGTCGTCGGGCCGGGTAAGCCGGTTGACGCTGGAACAGCGGATGTTCAGCAAGGGCAAGTCGATGATGGCGCTGGGGACGACCACCGACACCCACGCCCGCCGGTGGGCGGCCCTCCTGGGGGCAGCCAGGCAGGCGGTGGCAACGGCTGAAGCCACCGGCCGCGGGATCATTCACTTCGCGGTGGCGGTGAACGTCGACGACCTCCCGGACGAGGCGGACCGGAACGCCGGGCTCCGGCTGCTGATCGCGGCCCGGCCCCTCGATGGCGGGGAGGTGGTACGGGCGGACACGACGGTCGCAGTTCCCGCGAAGCGGGGCGCGGAATACGCACTCGCGCTGGTGGATCTGGAGGTAGCGAGTGGGCCGGTGGCGCTGACGGCGGTGGCGGAAATGGGCGACAGCGCGGGCGTGGTCCTGGCTCGCGACACCCTCCAGGTGCCGGACGCCGGTTCCCGCCTCGCGCTGAGCGACCTGGTGCTGGGGCGCGAGTCCGCCGGCCTCAGTTGGCTGGCGGCCCCGGGCGAGTTGGTGCCGCTCAACCCGACCGGGTCGCATCCGCGCGCCGAGCCGCTCTCGCTCTACTATGAGGTGTACGGGTTGGGGGACGCGGCGGGGGTTGCCGACCTGGTCCTCTGGAAGGTGGAAGACCGGGACGAGCCGGCAGACTCGCTCCCGCCTTCCGGCCGCCGGGCGCTCCGGCTCCAGTTCGACGAGCGGGGTGCCGGACCGGTGACGCGGGTGCGCAGATCGGTGGACCTCTCGGACCTGCCACCGGGGGCCTACCGCCTGCGGTTGCGGCTCCAGGATGCGGGAGGTCGAGAGGTGGTGCGCACGGCCCAACTCGAGGTCACGCGAAAGTAATGCGCCGGTTGACGCTCGCTCCACGCGTCCCGTAGGTTTCAGCGATGTTCTGTTCGCGATGCGGCCAGGCGATCTCCGAGGGAGCGTCGGCATGTCCCTCGTGCGGCGGGGCCGTACGCGCAACCACCCCGGCCCAGGCCCTGGCCGCCGGGGACCTGCGCGAATCCGACATCGTGCGCGAGGCCCTCGGCGCCGAGTACGAGCTGCTCGACGAGCTGGGCCGCGGGGGCATGGCCATCGTGCTCCGCGCGCGCGAGACCGCCCTCGATCGTGAAGTGGCGATCAAGGTCCTGCCGCTGCACCTCGCCTTCGACCAGGAGTTCGTGGAGCGCTTCGAGCGCGAGGCCCGCACGGCGGCCCAGCTCGAGCACCCGAACATCATTCCCATCTACCGGGTGGGAAAGTCGGGCAAGGTCCCGTACTTCGTGATGAAGTACCTGCGCGGCGGCTCCCTCGCGGGCCGCCTTGCGCGACGCGATCCCATCCCGGCCCCCGACCTGCGCCGGATGCTCAGCGATTCGGCCAAGGCGCTGGGGTTCGCCGCCCGGCGCGGGGTGGTGCACCGCGACATCAAGCCCGACAACATCATGTTCGACGACTCGGGCAACTGCGTCGTCACCGACTTCGGCATCGCGAAGGCGATGTCGGGCCGGCGGCTGACCGGCACCGGGATGTCCATCGGCACGCCGCACTACATGAGCCCGGAGCAGGCGCGGGCGCAGCCCCTCGACGGCCGGAGCGACATCTACGCGCTCGGCATCGTGGCCTACGAGGCGCTGACGGGCCGGGTGCCGTTCGACGGAGAGGACAGCTTCGCCATCGGCTACAAGCACATCACCGAGCCGCTGCCCGAGCCGGTGCTCTCCAGCCCGGAGGAGCGGCGGCTCCATGACGTGATCCGGCGGATGACGGAGAAGGACCCGGCGCGGCGCTACCAGTCGGCGGAGGAGCTGATCGACGCGCTCGAGGGACGGCCCGGCGCCTCGGCGCCCCCTGGAGGCGCCGGCGACCGTGCGGCGCACCTGGCCACGGCCCCGTTGCCCGCTGCCGACCGAGCACGGAGACCCGCGATGCGCCGGAGCGGCCCGAACGCCGGCCGGGAGCGGGAGGAACGCCGGGGCAAGGGCGTCTGGCTGGGAATGCTGGGCGCGGTCGCGCTGGGCGGAGCCGCCGCGGGGTGGTATTTCGTGGCCGGACCCGGTGCCGCACCGCCGCGCTCGACCGAGCCGCCGCCGCAGATCACGGTGCAGGAGAGCGTACCGGCGAGGCCATCGTCCAGCGTGCCGGCGCCGGTCGCGCAGGAGTCCGTGCTCACCCCGGGCTTCGACTCGACCCTCGACGTGCCCGACCATGGCCCGCCGGGGTACATCAAGGTCCGCGGCAACTTCCCCCAGGGCACCGTGGTCGTGTTCGACGGCAGACGGCTCGCCGTGTCGGCGGTGACCGAGCTGCCCCAGGGCCGCCACGCGGTGGGGATTACCGCGAGGGGCCACCTGTTCTTCACCGACACGGTGACCATCACCGCGGGCGATACGCTGGACTACGAGCCGATCCTCACGAGGGTCGGGGTCACCCCGCCGGACCAGAGGCGCGCGCCCGTGGCCTCGGGGTCGCCGGCCGATTCCCCGCGCGCCGCTCTGGTGGCGACGTGCGAAGCGCCGACGCAGGGCTACAACATCGACAACACCTGCTACGATATCCGGCCGCGACCGCGGGACCCGCCGTTCGTACCGCTCCCCGCAGGCGTGACCGGGACTCCGAGCCAGAGTGTCCTGTGGGTCCACGTTTCGCCGGAAGGGCGAACCATCGAGGTGCGCCCGCGGACCGCCTCGAACGACTCGGCGTTCGAGCGAGCGGCGCGCGAGTTCGCCCAGGGCGTGGTCTGGCACCCGGCACTCAAGGGTGGCACGCCCGTCTCCGGCTGGACCCAGTACCCGTTCCCCCCGAAGCTGCAGTGACCGCCGACCACGCAGGCACGGGGGCAGCGGCGCGAGCGGCATCGCCCCGCGTGGACCCCACCGCATTCATCGCCTCCACCGCGGCGGTCATGGGCGACGTACACCTCGGCGCAGAGTCGAGCGTTTGGTATGGGGCGGTGGTGCGGGGCGACATGGCGCCAATCAGGATCGGGGCCTGCACCAACCTGCAGGACCAGGTCGTGGTGCACGTGGACGAGGGTGTACCCTGCACCATCGGGGCCCGGGTCGGCGTGGGGCACCGCGCCATCCTGCACGGGTGCACGGTCGAGGACGACTGCCTGGTGGGGATGGGCGCCATCCTGCTCAACCACGTCAGGGTGGGGTGGGGAAGCGTGATCGCCGCCGGCGCGGTGCTGCGCGAGGGGATGGAGGTGCCACCCGGTTCCCTGGTGATGGGTTTGCCTGGACGCATCGCCCGCGGGGTGGACGAGGAACTCAGCCGCCGGATCGAGTTCACCTGGCGGCACTACGTGGAACAGGCGCGTCGGCACGCTGGAGGGGAGTTCCCGCTGGCGTGAGGGGTCGCTGGCCGTTGGGGCAGGGTGGCCGAGGGGGAGGGTCGGGGGCGAGGATGGGCGGCAAAACCACTGCGAGCAGATTTGTGATGTGAATTCCGACCCGGCGCGGCCGGTCGGGCTTTCGAGCCGTATTGCCGCGAGCCGCGTTCGCGCCTAGTTTGCGACCCCAGACTCCCCGTACATCGGGTTAGATTTCACTCCGTGCCTTCGGCACGGGGAACCCTTCTTGCCACTCAAACGAGGGCGACCATGACGACGTCCCCGCCCCGGCATGAACTCGACCTGTCTCCCAACGCCATCACGGTGCTGGAGAAGCGCTACCTGGTGAAGGACGAGGCCGGCAAGCCGGCCGAGTCGCCCGAAGCGCTATTCTGGCGGGTGGCACGGACGGTGGCCGAGCCCGACCGGACTTACGGGGCGTCGCAGGGCGCGGTCGAGGCGCTGGCCGAGGCGTTCTTCGACCTGATGGCGAAGCGCTCCTTCGAGCCGAACTCCCCCACCCTGATGAACGCGGGCCGGCCCCTGGGCCAGCTCTCCGCCTGCTTCGTGCTGCCGGTGGCCGACACCCTGGCCAACGGCAAGGACGGCATCTACGACACGCTTCGGGCCATGGCGCTGGTGCACCAGTCGGGCGGCGGCACCGGCTTCGGGTTCTCCCGGCTCCGGCCCTCGAACGACGTGGTGCGGTCCACCATGGGCGTGGCCTCGGGGCCGGTGTCGTTCATGTCGCTTTACGATGCCTCGACCGAGGTGGTGAAGCAGGGCGGGACCCGCCGTGGGGCGAACATGGGGATCCTGCGGGTGGACCACCCCGACATCCTCGAATTCATCGCCTGCAAGGACGACATCACCAAGATCACGAACTTCAACATCTCGGTGGCGGTCACCGATGCCTTCATGGCGGCGGTGGAGGCCGACGGCGAGTACGACCTGATCCACCCGCGGACCCAGCAGGTCACGGGCCAGCTCCGCGCGCGCGCGGTCTGGGAGAAGATCATCCAGGGCGCCTGGAAGACGGGCGAGCCGGGGGTGTTCTTCATCGACCGGGCCAACGCCTACAACCCGGTGCCGCACCTGGGCAGTTACGAGGCCACCAACCCGTGCGGGGAGCAGCCGCTGCTCCCGTACGACGTGTGCAACCTCGGCTCCATCAACGTCGGTGCGTTCGTGTCGGATGGTGCGATCGACTGGGACAGGTTCCGCCAGGTGATCCACCTCTCGACCCACTTCCTCGAGAACGTGATCGACGCCAACCAGTACCCGCTGCCTGAGATCGCCGAGCTGGCCCAGCGGATCCGCCGGAT
>JBOHSQ010000036.1:0-6008 GCA_050733295.1 Gemmatimonadales bacterium | reverse complement strand
CACCAGAGCAAACGGGGCGCGAGCGAATGGCTCGCGCCCCGTTTGGCTTCCCTCCCCCGGCCGGGCCTAGGGCAGGACCACCCGTTCGATGGCGTCGAGCAGCCACGCGATCCTCCGCGCGCTGTCGGTGGTGAACCGGTAGGATCGATCGCCGGACTTCTCCAGCTTCCATTCGGCCATCAGGCTGTCCACGCCCGCCACCATTTCCGCGGGATAGCCCCGCCGCAGGGTGAACTCGACGTTGTAGGGCCTGGGCAGGGTGAAGGGCATGAACTCGCCCCGCTGCTCCCGGGCCACCGCGTCGCGCGCCGCGGCCTCGAGCATCCCGCGCACCCGCGCCGGGCTGTGGGTGATTGCGGCATTCCCGCCCACCGCGACCTTGGTGACGACCCCGATGGCGCCGTTGCCCAGCAGGGCCAGTGATTCCTGGACCAGCTGGTCGTCGCCCGCCACCACCGACACCGACACCCCCTGCTCCCCGGCCACCAGGGCGTTGATCCCGACCTCGTTGAGCCAGGTCCCGTTCACCTTGAAGTCGGCGAAGGCGTAGGTGTGGGCCATCACCCCGGGCCGCCCGTCGCCGGCGTGGGCGCCGGTGAACATCACGGTGCCGAAGCTCGAGTCGATGCCGGTGATCATCAGCATCGGCCGGGGATAGCCGCGGATGAGGATCGCCGCGGTGTCGAGCTGCCAGGGAAGCAGGTTGGCGAACCGGTTGCCGCCGTGGCCCTCGCTCACCACGAACGAACGGGCCCCGCCCGCGCGCGCGCCCCGGATGGCGGCGTTCACCTCCTCGGTGAGCAGGCCGCGGTAGTGCTCCCAATAGTCCCGGCCGCCGCGGTCGCGATAGCGCTCGCCCTCGGTGCCGCCGATCACCTCGGTGCCGAGCACCGCACTCCCCATCCCCTCCATGTCGGCGATCAGGTAGAGCCGAAATCCGGACTCGGCGGGGATGCGCTTGTCGGCAAAGCGGGGGGTCGGCTGGGCGGCCGCAACGGTGGTCAGGGCCGCACAGAGGACGGGAAGAAGGAGGCGCATGGGGAAGTGAGGGGTGAGAGGTGAGACCTGGAGCTGCTCAGTGGTCGTGTTCCGGCAGCGATGTCGAGTCGACCGACACGGCCGGCTGGTTCTCGACGTAGGCGCCGGCGGCGCCGTGCTTGTAGACCAGCTCGGCCCCGCTGTGGCCGGTGGGAATGGCCTGGATCAGCATCGCCACCGACAGCAGGAACCCTACGGGCCGGGCGATCCGCCCGAAGCCGCCGCCGCCCATGCCGATCGCGAAGACGACCACGGCGATCCCGGCCATCAGCCGCAGCCGCTCCCCCATTTCCTCGTGCTCGTGGATCAGGTCGTCGTCCACCACTTCCTCGATCTTCTCCTCGTCGCGCTCCCCGCTCCAGACGGCGATGTAGGAGCCGACGAAGGTCAGGGCCGCGGCGAGGGTCACCAGTCCCCAGGCCATCCGCGGCGCCACCCCGCGCACGATCGCGATCATGGCGAGCAATGCCAGGAAGGGCAGGAACGAGGCGAGGGCGACCGGGAAGTGGACGACGAGCGGGTGCAGGGGTGACGGGAGGAGGTCGATCATGAGTTCAATTTGTCGCTGAGATTCGCAAGAAAGTGAAAAGCGAGAGGCAAGAAATGCGACGGCCTAGTCAGGGTGCACCCTGCCGGCGAGGAGCGCAAGCGGCCATGCGACGCGCCGGGCCTGCGCCGCGTCGCCCCAGTGGCGCGCGAGCTCGGCGCGGACCTCGGGCAGCGGATTGCCCAGACCCGCCTGAATGTACCGACGCGTGGCGGACCAGGTGCTCAGGTATCCCACGTAGGCGTCGAGGGTAAGGTGGGCCTCGATGTTGAACTCGGGCGCGGCGAGCCGGGGAAATGGAAACGGCAAGTCGGCGTAGCGGCGATCCACGTGCACCCGCTCGGGCGGCCACCAGGGCCCCACGGTGCCGCGATAGAACCGGTCGACGACCTCGTCCACCGCGGGCAGCACGTGCGAGATGCCGTAGGTCCACGCCGCGAGCAGCGCGCCGGGCCGCGCCACCCGGCGCACCTCGTCGTAGAAGCTCCCCAGGTCGAGCCAGTGAAGCGCCTGGGCGATCGTGACCAGGTCCACGGTGCCGGCCTCGATCCCGCTCGACTGCGCCCGGGCCACGCGGTACTCCACGCGGGAATGGGGAATGGCGGCCCGGATCTGCTCCCCGCTCGCGTCTGTCGCGATCACCCGCTCGAACCGGTCCGCGAGGTCGAGCGCTGCCTGGCCGGTGCCGGTCGCGCAGTCCCAGACGAGACGCCTCGCGGGGGCCACGCCCGCCAACCAGTCGGACAGCGCGTCGGGATAGCGCGGGCGGAAGGTGGCGTAGGCGTCGGAGTCGCGGGAGAAATGATCTCGGAAGGCCATGGTCCGATCGGGAATGAATTTCTTCCGGGAGCCCGGAACGCGAAAGGGACCGGCAACATGCCGGACCCTTCGAGTGCCCCGACCAGGACTCGAACCTGGAACCTACTGATTAAGAGTCAGCTGCTCTACCAATTGAGCTATCGAGGCGTCCCGATGGCCCCAACGGGAATCGAACCCGTCTCTCGACCTTGAAAGGGTCGCGTCCTAGCCGATAGACGATGGGGCCGAAGGGTCCCGCAGTCACCATCATAGCGCTAACGGGATTCGAACCCGTGTTCCAGCCTTGAGAGGGCTGTGTCCTGGGCCTCTAGACGATAGCGCCGCATTCCGCGAGCGATGGGGCCCGGGAAGGGCCGAAAATATGGCCCCACCACGGCTTGCGGTCAATCCCAGTCCTGCCGCGGCGCCCAGTCCGCAAGCCGGGTCGGAGGGATGCCGAACTCCCGCGCGGTGCCCTCGATGTCGGCGCCGTAGCCTACCTCGTCGAACCACTCCAGCATGACCGCATACTCCCCGCTGAACTTCCGGATTTCCTCGATCGGCACCGGGACGAACTCGATCTTCCGCCCCAGCGCCGTGGTGAGGACGGCCGCCGCTTCGGGCATGGTCAGCTCATCGCCGGCCAAGTTGAGGCTCCGGCCGTTGAGACGGTCCGGCTGCTCGAACGCCAGCTTTCCATACCTGCCGATGTCCTCCACTGCGATCATCTGGAGCCGGGTCTGCGGCTCGAGCGCCACGGCCAGCTGCCCCTGCCGGATCCCGTCCTTGAAGTTCGGGAGCAGGAAGTTGTCCATGAAGAATGCCGGCCGGAGGATGACCCAGGAGGGGAAGCCCAGCTCCCTCACCCGCTGCTCCACCCGCCACTTGTTGTCGAAGTGGGGGATGCCCGTGTCGCGGTGGGCGGACTCCACCGAGGTGTAGACGTAGTGCCGGACGCCCACCTCCTTCGCCACCTCGGCGTAGCGGATCCCCTGCTCCTCCTCCTTCACGACCCCCGCCTCCCAGGTGTTCTGAACCGCGAAGGTGCCCCAGGCGCGCTTGAGCACCAGCCGCAGGGACGCCACGTCGTCGAGGTCGCCCTTCACCACCTCGGCGCCCGCCTTGGCCAGCGCCCGCGCGGGGGCGCCATCCGGATGGCGGGTCATGGCCCGCACCCGATGTCCCGCGCCGAGGAGCTCGCGCGCCACTGCACCCCCCTGCTTGCCCGTGGCTCCGGTCACGACAATCACGTCGTTGCCCTTCTGCATCGCTCCTCCTTCACGCTATCGCCCACGACTCCAGGAACTCCCGAGCCGGCCCAACCGTACGAGGTACGAGTGCTCTACCCTGACAGGTCCGCCGGATGTTCCCGTACTCCCTCGCGGAGGTGTGGGGGGAACATGAGTGGGAACTCGAATAGGCACATGAGCAACCCCCTGGACCTCCGGTTGGAACAATCGCCGGGGGACTCCGGTAGTGCTCTGGTACCCTGAACGCGCGACCTGACCGCGCGGTTTCACGACGGATCGAGCGCTGCGACGGGCGATCCCACCCCCTCAATCGGTACGAGGCAAACATGGCGAAGACAGCAGAGCAGACGAGCGCCGCCCAGAAGACCGCGCCACTCACCCCACACCTCTGCGTGAGCCCGGCGGCCGAGGCGATCAAGTTCTACGAGAAGGCATTCGGCGCCACCCTGGTGTTCCGAGCCGACACCCCCGACGGACGCCGGATCCTGCATGCGAGCATGAAGCTCCCCAACGGCGGCACCTTCATGCTGAACGACGACTTCCCCGAATTCAGCGGCGGCAGCAAGAGCTCACCGCAGGCGCTGGGTGGCTCACCGGTGACCCTCCACATCGACCTGCAGGACGTCGACGCGGCGTGGAAGCGCGCCGTGGACGCCGGCGCCAAGGTCGAGATGCCGCTGGACGACCAGTTCTGGGGCGACCGGTACGGCAGCGTGGTCGACCCCTTCGGCCATCGGTGGTCACTCGCCACGCACAAGCGCGATGTGTCGGAAGAAGAGGTCTCGGCGGCCGCGAGGGAGATGTTCAAGTAGCCGGGCGGGACGGGCGGAAGCACAAAGGGCCGCGACGCTGGTCGTCGCGGCCCGAGCAGGCCCGGCAGGAATCGAACCTGCAACCCCCGGTTTTGGAGACCGGTGCTCTACCAATTGAGCTACGGACCTGTGAAGTCCCTTCGTTCAGGGTGGCTGACGGGACTTGAACCCGCAACCTCCGGAGCCACAGTCCGGCGCTCTAACCGATTGAGCTACAACCACCACGGCGCGGAGCGTCCCGCCCCGCAGGAGCGCGAAAACTAGGGCTCGCGCGCGGGGTGGTCAAGGCCGGAACGCGCGTCCGGAGCCCGAAATCAGGGCCAAAAAGCCGTGGCGAGTGCGCCGGTGCGCGGGTCCGCCGGGACCCGCGACCCCTCCAGTTCCCGCACCGCCACGACGCCTCTCGCGGCGTTCGCGACGAACACCGGACGTCCCTTCAGCGCCTCCGGCGGCACCTCGCGCTCGGCGAGCCCCCCGGTCAGCTCGCCCAGGCGCCGGCGCGCAACACCCGGCAGGATCCCGAGCCCGAGCGCGGGGGTTGCTAGCCGGGCGCCGTCCCACCAGAACACCGTCCAGATCGCCCCCTCCGCCACGTCGCCCCGAGGCGTGAGCAGGAGCGCATCGTCGGCGCCGGATGCGCGGGCGTCGGCACGCGCGGCGTCCAGTGTCTCGCGGTCGCTGGTCTTGTGCTGGTACCCGGGGTGGCGGATGGAGGAGATGGCGAGGCGGAGGGGTGCGGTCGGCCCCACGGCGCGGTCGGTCCAGGTCGACCCCGCGGCCGAGACCGTGAGGCGGCGCACCTTGTCGGGACCGCCGTCGGGGTGGAGCACCGGCGGAAGCGGGACGCCGAGGAGTGCCGCGGAGTTCCGCAGGCGGTCGCGGTGGAGCGGCCAGAGCGGCGCGCGTCCGTCGCGGATTCTCACCGTCTCGATCAGCTCGATCATCACTCGCCTGCCACCCGGAACGGCGCCGGTCCACCGGCCACCCCGGCGCTCCTCGCATCCACCCAGGTCTTCACCAGCGTAGCACCGAGGATGGCCGCACCGCCAGCGAGCGCCCAGGCGCCGGGCTGCTCGCCGTGGATCACCCACGCCCAGACCGGGTTGAGCACCGGCTCGAGCATCAGGAGGAGCGAGGCCTCGAGCGCCGGGACATGGCTGATCCCGCGGGTGAGCAGCACGTACGCGAGGCCGATCTGCACCGCGCCGAGGTAAAGGAGCGTGGCCCAGTCGACGGCGGTGGCCGCCTGGACCGGAAGCGCGGCCGGCAGGGTCGCGACACACGCGATCAGGTTGCCCGCGGCGACGGCGGCCACCGCAGTCGACGACTCCGCCGCGGCCGGTTTCCCGGTGGAGGCCGCCGCGGAGCCGAGCCAGCGGAGCCCCACCAGCGTCAGGGCCCAGAAGATGCCCGAGAGTGCCGCCATCACGTTGCCACGCACCGGGTCGGGGGCGGTGCGGACGGGCGGCTCGGTCCCGATGAAGAAGCAGGCGAGCCCGAGCCCCACCGCGGTGGCGAACCCGAGGTCGCGGCGCCGCAGCGGCTCCTTGAGCAGCCAGGGGC
>JBOHSQ010000035.1:0-3686 GCA_050733295.1 Gemmatimonadales bacterium | reverse complement strand
GGTTCGGGGCGCTCCCAGGCGAACGACGCGATGGCGCCGGCAGTGTACCGGCCCACACCCGGCAGCCGCTGCAGCTCCTCCGGGGTCGAGGGAAGGACCGCCCCGTGATCGGCCACGACCGCCTGGGCGGTCCGGTGCAGGTTCGCCGCGCGGCGATAGTACCCCAGCCCTTCCCACGCCTCGCGCACCGACGCGGCGGGCGCACGGGCCAGCGCCTCGAGCGACGGGAAGCGTTCCAGGAAGCGGTCGTAATAGGACGTCACCCGGCTTACCTGCGTCTGCTGCAACATCACTTCCGACACCAGGACGTGGTACGGATCGCGGGTGCGGCGCCACGGCAGGTCGCGGCCGTGGCGACGAAACCAGCGCGAGAGCTTGCAACGGAAGGCGGCTCGGCGCGCGGCGGCGCGAGGGGTGGACAGGCGCGACATCGGCGGGCAAGATACAGCCATGCTCGAGGCGACGCTCGCGTTCCCGCATTGGGTGGGGCGGCAGGTGATCGCCTCGCTTGGCCACGTGGGGCGGTTCAGCCTCATGGTCGCCGAGATCCTGCGGGGGCTGGTGGAGGTGCGGATCTGGTTGCCGCGCGCCCTCACCGAGGCCTGGAACATCGGGGTCGGCAGCCTCTTCATCGTCCTGCTCATCTCCGCCTTCGCCGGCGCGGTCACCGCACTTCAGGCCGGCTACCAGTTCCAGGGCAGCCTGCCGATGTACGTCGTCGGCACGCTGGTGGTGAGCTCGATCGTGCTCGAGCTGGGGCCGGTGCTCACCGGCCTCATCCTCGCCGGACGGATCGGGGCGCGCTACGCGGCGGAGCTGGGCACGATGCGCGTCACCGAGCAGATCGACGCGCTCGAAAGCCTGGGGCGGTCGCCCACGTCGCACCTGATCATTCCCCGCGTGGTGGCGGGGCTGGTCATGATTCCGGCGCTCACCGTCTTCGCCAACATCATGGGCGTCCTGGCGGGCTGGTGGGGCGCCAAGCTGGTGCTGCCGCTCACCGACCAGGATTTCATCTACGGCGCGCAGTACTACTACCGGTCGTTCGACGGCTGGTACTCCCTGATCAAGGCCGTCTGCTTCGCGGGCGCCATCACGCTGATTCCTTGCTACGTCGGGTTCAACACCCAGCAGGGTGCCGAGGGCGTCGGCAAGGCGACGACCGGCGCGGTGGTCTCGAGCTCCGTGCTCATCCTGCTGCTCGACACCCTGCTTGCCCGCGTCCTGCTCAACTAGATGATCCGCCTCGCGGGGGTCCGGAAGCGGTTCGGCAAGCAGGTGGTGCTCGACGGCGTGGACCTCGAGGTCCGGGAAGGCGAGACCGTCGCGCTGCTCGGCCCGTCCGGCACCGGGAAGAGCGTCCTGCTCAAGCACATCATCGGTCTGATCCGGCCGGATGCGGGGCGGGTCGAGGTGGATGGCCTGGACGTGCCGCACCTCAAGCGGAAGGAGCTCGCCCAGCTGCGCACCCGGATCGGCTACGTCTTCCAGAACGGCGCCCTGTTCGACTCGGACAATGTGTTCGAGAACATCCGGCTGGGGATCACCGACGAGGCGAAGTACCGCAACCTGGACTATGCGAAGGAGCTGGTGGTGCGGTGCCTCAAGCTGGTCAACCTTTCCCCCGAGACCGCCAGGAAATTTCCCGCGGAGCTGTCGGGCGGCATGCGCAAGCGGGTGGGCATTGCGCGGGCAGTGGCCGCGAGCCCGGCCTACCTGCTCTACGACGAGCCCACCTCGGGACTCGACCCGGTCAACGCGGACATCATCGACGGGCTGGTCGAGCACCTGGCCGAGGAGCTGGGCGTGACCAGCATGATGGTGACGCACGACGTGCGCGGCGCCTTCCGGGTGGCAGACCGCATCGCGCTCCTGTCCGAGGGGCAGGTGGTTCTCCAGGGAACGCCGGAAGAATTTCGCGCGTCCGACCATCCGAAGGTCAAGGCGTTCCTCGAGCGCGATTTCGCGGACGCCCAACTGCCGGGCTGACGGAGCATACATGGACTGGCACTATCGGCGGGAAGCGGCGGTGGGCGCGATCGTGGTCCTGGCGGCCGCTGGGTTCATCCTGGGCACGATGTGGCTCGGGGGGCGCGACTTCTCGGGCAATGACCTGGTCAACGCCAAGTTCACCGACGTGGGCAACATGAAGAAAGGCTCGGCGGTGACGGTCTCCGGCGTGCCGGTGGGGCGGGTGGAGGAGGTCTACCTCCGGGGCGTGGGTGACGTGGTGCTGGCAATGCGGGTGCCCGAACGGGTCCGGTTGCAGGCGGACGCCCACGCGCTGATCCAGTCGGTCGGCCTGGTCGGGGACATGGCCGTCCGCCTGACGCCGGGCACCTCGCCGGACCCGCTCCCGCGCGGGGCCGAAATCCCCGGCTCGATGGAAACCGGCCTGGCCGAGATCGGCGGGGAGCTCAGCGCCCGGGCCGGGCGCGTCCTGGAGGGGGCGGAGCTCTTCGTGTCCCGCGACAACGCCGAGCTGCTCGCGCGAACCCTCGCCTCGACGGAGCGGCTCACCCGGACGCTGGCCGACCCGCGCTTCGCGCCGACGGCGGAGCTCACCCAGGCGCTCGATGCGCTGGAGCGGGTGCTCAGCCGCCTGGACCGAGCCATGTCCGATACCACCACCCGCCGCACCCTGGCGCGGATGGACTCGGTCTCGCTTCACCTCGACACCCTCGCCATCAATGCGGCCAGCGCGACGTCGCGGCTCGACACCCTCCTCGCCAACGTGAACCAGGGCCGGGGCACGCTCGGCAAGCTGGCCGCGGACACCGCGCTCTACCAGGACCTGCGGGAGACCAACCGCGCCCTCCAGCGGCTGCTGGAGGAGCTGGGCAAGGAGCCGGGCAAGCTGAACGTGCAGGTGAAGATGTTCTGACCGCCGCGCAGTTCCGCCCCTTCCCGCCCGCGCCTATCTTGGGCGCCATGTCGCTCACCCTCACCTTCCTCGGCACCGGCGCCGCGATCCCCACGCTCGACCGGAACGTCGCGTCCCTCGCCGTCCAGCGCGAGGGCGAGACCCTGCTCTTCGACTGCGGAGAAGGCACGCAGCGGCAGATGATGCGTTACGGGGTGGGCTTCTCCCTCGGCGAGATCTTCTTCACCCACTACCACTCCGACCACCTGCTGGGCCTTACCGGGCTGGTGCGCACCATGGGCATGCAGGACAGGATGGCGCCGATGACGGTCTACGGGCCTCGCGGCGCGGCGCGAGTGCTCGAGGGCGTGTTGGCCGTCGGCGTGGAGCGGAACAAGTTCCCGGTGGAGATCGTCGAGGTGCAGCCGGGCGACCGGCTGGGCCGGCCGGACTACGAGATCGTGGTGTTTCCCACCGAGCACCGGCCCGACACCGTGGGCTATGCCCTGGTCGAGCGGGAGCGGCTCGGGCGATTCCACGCCGAGCGCGCCCGTGAGCTGGGCGTGCCGGAGGGACCGATGTGGGGCCGCCTTCATCGGGGGGAAACCGTCGAGCTGCCCGACGGACGGCGCCTGGGACCGGCGGACCTGGTGGGCGCGCCGCGGCCCGGCCGCAAGGTCGTGATCACCGGCGACACCCGGCCCACGCCCGACGTAGTCCTGGCTGCGCGGGATGCCGACCTGCTGGTCCACGAGGCCACCTTCGCCACCGAGGAGAAGGACCGCGCGATCGAGACCGGCCACTCGACCGCCCGCCAGGCCGC
>JBOHSQ010000034.1:0-9946 GCA_050733295.1 Gemmatimonadales bacterium | reverse complement strand
GCCGGGAGCAGCTCAGCGCGTCGTTCCTGTGCTGGTTCCTGGGCGTCGCGGTGGTGTACGCCGCGCTCTTCGCGACGGGGTCGTTCCTCTACGGCGAGGTGGGCATGGGGCTGCTCTACCTGTCCGTCGCCGCGGTGACGGGCGGTGCGCTCCTCAAGACCCTCCCGCGGGCGGGGCTGCTCTAGTCGAACCGGGTGACTGTGGCCCCGGACGAGGGCGGTGCCGTGAAGAGGTGCGCCCCCAGGGAGTCGCGAACGCCCCGCGGGCCATAGTACCGCTCCTGCAGGTGGGCGCGCACGGCGGGCTCGGCCTCCTCGGCGACCACGGCCAGGATGCAGCCTCCGAAGCCGGCACCGGTGAGGCGCGCTCCGGCGGCGCCCGCCTCGACGGCCAGCTCCACCAGTTGATCGAGTTCGGGCCGACTCACCTCGAGGTCGTCGCGCAGGCTCTGGTGCGACTCGCCGAGCAGCCGGCCGAAGCGAGCAAGGTCACTCGACGTCATCGCGGCAATCGCGTCCTCGACCCTGGAGGCCTCGGTGACCACGTGCCGCCATCGGCGCAGCAGCGTCGGTGGCAGCGCGTCGAGGCCGAGTTCCAGCAGGCGCGCGGTCCCGAACTCGGCCAGCAGTCGCTCGTGAGTCCACGCCGCGTCCGACACGCCCAGCTGCGCGGCGACGATGGCCAGCGCCTCGCGGGCCTCCTTCGGGCGCTGGTTGTAGGCGCGCCGCGCCGCACCCGACTTCCGCGCGGGCAGCAGGCTCGACGCGACGATGACGCGCCAGTCGGCCGGCACGCGCACGTGGCCGAGCCGGAGGGGATTGAAGCTCACCCGCGCGGCCGTCCCCGCCTTGGCACCGAGCACGATGGCCTGATCCATCCCTCCGCCCTGCGTGCCGACATACCGCTCGCCCTGCGCCAGGAGAGTGGCCAGCGATCCGGGCTCGATCGGCAGTTCATTGCGATCGAGCAGGGCCAGTGCCGCGGCGATGACAAGGGCAGTGGAGGAACTGAGGCCCGAGGCCGGGGGAATATCGGAGCAGAGCGCCGCATCGATCCCATGCAGCGTGCCGAACCGGGCCACGAGCGCCTGTGCCGCCGCCCGCGGGTAGTTGCCCCAGTCACCGGCCGGGGCCGGTGCAATCTCTCGCTCGAGGTCGAACTCCACCGGCGGGAAGTCCCCGCGGCAGTCGGCGAGTCGTACCTTCGCGTCATCGCTTGGGCGCACCAGCAGCCAGGCGGACTGCGGGATCGCCATCGGAAACACGGGCAGGCCGCAGTAATCCACGTGCTCGCCGATCAGGTTCACACGACCGGGAGCGCGAACGAGGCGGGCGGGTGACGGCGCGCCGAAGTGGCGGGCGAACGTTGCGGCCAGCGCCGGAGGTGGGTGATGCACGGGATGCAAGGTAAGGGGCCCGCCGCGGCGGGCGCATTGCTCGAGGCGTGCGTCGATTCCCTGCCGTCGGCACTTGCGGCCGAGTCCGGCGGAGCGGGCCGGATCGAACTCTGCGAACGGCTGGACGTCGGGGGGCTCACCCCGGCTCCCGCCCTCGTGGCCGCCCTCGTGGCATGCCTGCGGATCCCTCTGGTAATCCTGGTCCGGCCGCGGGATGGCGACTTCGTGTACGACCGGGCCGAGCGGGCCGCGCTGGGCGAGGGCATCCGCGTCGCGCAGGAGCTCGGGGCCCGGGGCGTCGCCATTGCCGCGCTGCATCCGGACGGCAGCGTGGACGCCGACCTGACCGGGAAACTGGTCGAGCTGGCGCGACCGCTGGAGGTAACATTTCACCGGGCGTTCGACGCGTGCCCCGACCAGATCGGGGCGATCGAGATACTCGTGGGGCTGGGAGTGAAGCGAGTGCTGACCAGCGGAGGAGCGCGAACCGCGGAGCTCGGCATCGGCCGGCTGCGCGAATTGGTGCAGGCCTCCGGCGGCCGTGCAACGATCCTGGCGGGAGGCGGGGTCAGTCCGGGCAACGCCCTCCGCATCGTACGGGAGACCGCCGTGCGGGAGGTGCACGCCCACTCGGCGCTGCTCGGCCCGTCCCGGGTTACCGATCCCGCGCTGGTGCGGACCCTGGTCGAGTCCCTTCAGGCGCCTGATTGAGCGGAAGCGGGCGCGCGACTCCGGCCACCGAGCCCGCATAATCCTCCCCGACCAGCGCGGCCACCGTCGCGGCGACCTGTGACTGCGTCGCATCGGCCAGGTCTCTCCGCGAGCCGCGGGCGGCCACACCCGGTCCCATGGCGGCCACCCAGATCCACTGGGCTACCGGCACGTCCCGGCCGTGGTCGGTCCACGCGGGGCCGTCACCGCGGCCGTGGTCCACTGTGACCAGCAGCGCCAGGTTCCCGCGGACGGCCGGATGGGCGGCGAACGCCTCGTACAGCGCACGAATGGTGGTGTCGTTGCGCCGGGCGGCATCGAGGTAGAGTGCATACTCGCCCGCGTGAGCCCACTCGTCGGTCTCTCCCAGGGCAACGTAGAGCACCCTCGGCACAACCGAGTCGTGCAGCAGCGCCATGGCATCGAGGTGGGTCAGCGCGTCGAGCCGGGTCTCGGTCCAGAGAGCAGGCAAGAGCGGGGCAAGTCCGGCCGATGGACCGGAGGAGCCACCGGCTTCCACGGGAATCCCGCTCCGCCCCGCATTGATGATGGCGGGAAACGCATCCCAGGATGCCACGGCCCGCACACTTCCCAGAAAGCCGGGGCGGTGCGCCAGCCACTCCAGCACCGTCACGTTCGGGTTCGGGACCTTGTCGTTCGAATCGATCCCGGGGTCGGGCCGGCCGGTCAGGAGCTCGTTGTATCCCGGGTAGGAAAAGTTCTTTCCGTTGGTCACGCGAACGCCGCCTCCGGCCTGACGGTCGCCGAGCACCTGCCCCCGTTCCGCCACCGTCGACCAGATGAACGGGAGCAGCAGGGCGCGCCGCTCCTCCCGCGTCGTTCGCCACCACCGCTGGGCGAGGGTGGTGCTGTCGTCGCGGCCCCAGACGATCGCCGGGTCGGCACCGCCGAATGCTTCCTGCCAGCGCAGCCCGTCGAGCGTCACGAACAGGAGGTGGGGCGCCGGCTCCTGCGCCGCGACCGGCGAAGGCCAGAGCGCGGCGATTGCCACGGCGAGGCAGGTGAGGCGGAGGGCGCGCATGGACAGGGGGGGCGGGCTCGTCTACTGGCCGGACATGTCGGCCAGGCGGCGGTGCCACCGCGGCTTCATGTGGGTCGGCACGTCCTCGCGGATCCCCACCTGGCCGAGGACGACGTCGCCCGCGAGGCGCACGGTGAGCCCCCTTCCGTACTGCTCCTTGCGCGGCCGCCGCTTGTGATCGACGCTCGACATCATCCGCCCCATTCGATCCTCGACGTGCGTTCCCGGTGGCACGATGATCTCAATCTGTCCGAGTACCACCTGCACCTCGATGTCCAACAGGTCCGACGGCCAGGTGGCCTCGCGCAAGTCGAGCTTGTAGCTCCCCAGCACGACCAGGAGCGCGAGACGTTCAGGGAGAAGGTGCTCGCCCCGGCGGGCCGCGCTGCTCAGGACGGTGGCGATGCGCTCGCCCCGATCGGGCAGCGGGTACGGGTCCCGGTGCGCGGGAGGACCCACCGTGCCCCGATCCGGCTCGAGGTCGGCCACGATGGCTGCCACGGTCTCCGGATCCTCCGCTGCCCGCACCTGTTCGAACCGTTCCAGGAACGCATCGGGGGACAGCGCCCCACTCGCCTGCGCGGCGCAGAGCACCTCGATCGCGGCGCGGCGGGCCAGGGATGTTTGATCCACCGTCGGACCCCGGTTCAGAAGAGGGACCAGCCCGACGCCGGCTCGTCGGGCGGGGCGGGAGGCGAAGGCGTTGCCTTGCCGGGGGCCTCACGGGCACCGGCGTCTGGCCGCGCGGCCAATGTGCGGCTCAATACGTTGAACACGTCGTCGGGCCGGATGGCGCGCAGGCAAAGGTGGTGCTTCTCCGGGCACCCGTCGTCGCCGCGGCTGTCGCACGGCCGGCAGGGCAGCTCACGCTCGAGGACCGCGGCGTGAGCATTGTAGGGATAGGAACCGAACTGCCGGACCGTGGGCCCGAACAGCCCGACCACTGGCCGGCCCACGCCGGAGGCCAGGTGGAGCAGGCCGCCGTCGTTGGCGACGAGCGCTTCGGCCCGCGCGAGGAGGGCCGCGGTCTCCTGGAGGTCGAGCTCGCCCGCGGCACTCCCCGCCCGGGGGCCACCGCGCAGGGCCACCTCGCTCGCGGCCGCGGTGTCGTCCGGGCCGCCGACGATCACCGCGTCGGCGCCGGTGCGCACGATCTTCTTGATGAGTTCGGCCCAGTATTCCACGGGCCAGCGCCGGGCGAGGTGGGGCGATCCGGGGGCGAACGCGACGACCGGCCGTTCCTGCCCCAGTCCCGCCCGCTCCATCCACTGCGCCGCCCGCATGCGGGCTCCCGAACCCGGGAAGACCTCGACGGGACCGCCGTCAGGCGAGACGTCGAGCGCGTGCGCGGCGGTGAAGAACTGGTCGGCGAGCGAGGTCCCGTCGCCCAGCAGGTTGCGCTTGGTCCGCGCCAGCAGCCACCGTGCGAATCGGGCTTCCTCCACGCCGAACCATGAGCCGGGAACGAACGCGCGGAGGGCGCGGGTCCGGAGCGAACCCTCGAGGTCGAGCAGGTGACTGAAGCTTCGGGTCCGGAGCAGTGGGGCCGCCTCCCGCACGGAGTCGTCCTGGCCCAGCGTGATCACCTCGTCCAGGCGGGGGTTTTCCGCGAGCAGCGGGGCCATCCGCCGGTGGGTGAGCACGGCGATGTGCGCCTGGGGATGCCGGGCACGGATGGCGCGAATGAGCGGGGTGACCAGGAGCACGTCCCCCACGCCGCCGAGGCGGAGGAGCAGGACTTTCGGTGGGGCGAGAACGACGGCGGGCACGGTCAGGAAGAATATGCGATCCGGATGCCTTCCGCCCAGCCGCGTCCCTTGCAAGGCGGGGGTCGGGGCCTCACTTTGGAAGTGACCGCCCTCCTACCCCCGATGAGGCGATGGTCGAATACGTCCTGCTGAACTCGGCCACGGCGATCAAGGCGTTCGGGCTGCGGGTCCATCAGTTCATCCTGGACCTCGACTGGCGCGCGATCCTCGCCCTCGCCTGCCTGGTGGTGCTCTTCGCCTGGTGGTCGCGTCCCCGCACGCGCATCTGAACCGGCCTCCGGAGCCGGCACCGGGCTACATTCCGGACATGACCGATCCCGCCCGCCCGCTCGAGGACGAGCGGCAGACCTTCGCCGACAGACTGCAGGACTGGCTCACCAGCCCGATCGATGACGAGATCCGGGACTGGCTGCTCGGCCCGGGTTCGCACCTCACCGAACTCCGCCGGGTGGCCAGGATCGCCGTCGAGTTCATCAAGGGCTTCCGCACCCTGCACTTCGTCGGACCGTGCGTCACCATCTTCGGTTCGGCCCGCTTTCCTCCCGACCATCCGCACTACGCCCTTGCGCGCCGGCTTGGTGCGGCGGTGGCCCAGAGCGGCCTCACCGTCATGACCGGCGGGGGCCCCGGCCTGATGGAGGCCGCCAATCGCGGGGCGAAGGAGGCGGGCGGCCGGTCAGTGGGGTGCAACATCCAGCTTCCCCACGAGCAGAAGCACAACGACTACCTCGATACCTTCGTCACCTTCCGCTACTTCTTCGTGCGCAAGGTGATGCTGGTGAAGTACAGCACCGCGTTCGTCGCCCTGCCGGGCGGCTTCGGCACGCTCGACGAGCTGTTCGAGGCGCTCACGCTGGTGCAGACGAAGAAGATCGAGGGGTTTCCCATCGTCCTGATGGGCTGCGACTACTGGGCGCCGCTGGTGGAGTTCCTGCGCGGCACCCTGGCCCACGAGGGCACCATCGACCATGGGGACCTCGGCCTCATGACGGTGACCGACTCGGTGGAGGAGGCGGTGGAGGCGATCCAGCGCGGGGCCGCGCCGCGCGAAGCGGCCTGGGCGGAGCGCCCGGCGCGGAGCCGGATCCTGCGCGAGCGTGTGGTGAATGAGGTCGCGAAGGGCTGACCGGCGGGGTCGGTCAGCGAACCTGGACGCGCTGCCTCGCGTTCCTCACCCCGTCCGAGAGCGTGACGTCGAGGTCGCCCCTCGGCGTGGCCACCAGGACGTCACCGCCGCGCCCGATCGCCAGCACCTCTCCGGTCGTCGCGTCGCGCACCAGCGCGGCGCCGAAGCGGGCCGCATCCCACCGGACACGCACCCTGCCCGCCGCCCGCTCGGCCGCGGGTGCCGGGGCAACCACCGCGGCGCCTGGCGGCACTGGGGTGGCGCGAAGCTCGGCCTGGCCACCCGGACCCCGCACCTTGATCCCGGTGACCCGGTCGTGCCGTGCCTGGTCCATCGGGACGACGAAGGCGAAGGTGCTGGCCGGGGACGGGAAGTCCGCGACCGCAGCCACCGCGAAGCGATGCTGCCCGATCAGTGCACCGGATTCATCCGTGAGTTCCAGTGACCAGCCGCCCGCAGAGGGTGAGGCCGGCGCCCGCACCTGGAAGGCAGGCTCGAGGGCCACGTTGCCGTCGACGATGCGTCCCCATACCAGCAAGCCATCAACCGGTGCACCGGCACTCGCAACCGACGCCCCACCCGCGGCCCTCCAACCCATCACGCCGGTGTAGGTGTAGTCGCTGATCCACTGCGGGTCGCAGTAGCCCATGACATCGTACACACCGGACGTAACCAGGTCCCCGGAGTCGAGGTCGTAGCCGGTGACCCCGATGATCCCGTTGGGATAGGGGTACGAGACATCGATGCTCGCGGGATCGGGCGTCGGGCAGGCACCCCCAAGGGATGGGGACGGCGCGTGCAACCGCCCGAAATTGTGGCCCCACTCGTGGGCTGCGATCTCGTCCCGGCTCGAGGGCTCGTCCCAGCCCATCGCCACCCGGAACGGCGAATCGAAGGGTGAGTTGGGGAGGAAGCCGAGCCCCACCACGCCTCCGTCGTAGGGGACGTCGAGGGCCCCGTAGTAGTAGCGCGTGCTCGATTCGGACAGCTTCAGCGCCTGCAACTCGTTGAGGACCTCGATCCACCCACCGCCGTTCGACAGGAGCACCTGCTCGGTGGAGTAGACGGAGTGGACGTCGACGTCGATCAGGCGCATCGGGTGGATGCGCCGGGTGAACGAGATCCAGCTCTCCGCATCGGTCACGTCCCCCGTGAGGTTGTTCTGGAAGACCGGCACCAGGGTGAGGTCCCAAGTCGGAGAGTTCCGGATGTCGAGCGGCACCGGCTGCTGGTTCAGAGTGAACGCGTTATCACCCTCCGCGGATTCCGGGATTTCGTTCGCCGGATCCACCTCGGCGGTGATGCTCATGCCCGGCACGAGGAAACCCGGGTTGAACTCGATGTTCCAAGATCCTTCGAGCGGCTCTTCGCCGGCCGCGACGGGCACGGATGGTTGATTGGCCCCGGCCATGACCTCCTGCACCATCGTCGCGCCCTGCCAGAAGCGAACCCGGACGTCGGGCTGCACGGAATTCGCCTGGTTCGCCACGACGAACACCCGCACCAGGCCCGCGCGCCCGGCGACCAGCGGCACGGTGCCATTCGTCCGCTGGGTTGCCTGGGTGACGTAGAAGCGCGGGATGGACAGGTTGAGCGTGGCGGGGCTGGTGCTGGTGTAGGTGACCGTGGCGAGCGACTGGGCGCCAAAGGTGACCGTGGCGCCCTGGGAGGTGGGCGCCGGATTGAAGGTGTCGGGCCCGTTCATTACCGGTTCGGCCGCCACCGTGTACGACCCGGGCGGAACATCAGTGAACGTGGTGGTGGCGGTGACCGTCTGGTTGTATCCGCCCGGGCCGGTCACGGTCACGTTCGCGGGGTAGGCCAGGGGCAAACCGGTCACGACGACCCGGAGGGAGCCAGGCTGGAGGGTGTAGCTCACCACGGCCTGCGACGGTGTCGGCCCGGCCACCACGATGGCGGTCTGGGTCCGGGGAGTGCCGACGTACTTCGTGCCCGACACATCGATGGTGTCGGCGGTGACACTGTAGGTGCCCGGAAGCAACTTCGAAAGCGTGGCCGATCCCGAGATGGTCTGGGTGAACGCCGGGGGTCTCGACACCCGCACCACAGCATCGACGCCGGGGGGCAGGCCGCCGATTGTGACGTTGATGCTCCCGCTGACTTGCGCGTACGTCACGTTGGCCTGGGACGTCTGGTCGGCCTCCACGGACAGCACCTGATTCGATGGCGAGGCGCCGAAGACCGCCGTGGAACTCTGGGCTGACTGGGCCGCAATGGTGTAATTGCCGGGCCGGAGGTTGCTGAGTGTCTCGGAGCCGGTCAGGGTCCGCGAGAACCCGTTCGGCCCGGAAACGGTGACCTCCGCATCCACATCGGTCGGAAGGCCCGCCACGGAGACCTGGAGGTCGCCCCGGCTCGGTTCGTTCCCACCGCCGTCATCCCCACCACAGGCCGCCAACAACACCGCGACGGATAGGGTCAGGACGGGGCCACGGGACCCCGTTCCAGGGCATCGGGCAGTGACCGCGAGGTTTGGCCGAAGCGCAAATGCCATAGAGAGTTGCCCGCCTCTGGCGGGGGAGGGGATATGGCTTGGTACGGGTAGAACCTCGCGGACCAGCGCCGCAAAATAACGGCCCCGGGGGCCGGACGGGGCGAGGGAGGGGAACCTCACCGCACGTGCCGACCCGCCGGGGCACTCGTCAGTGGAGACGCCGATCGGTCAAATCCGCACACGGCAGGGAGCGCCCCGGTCATTCACCAGGAGCCGCGGCTGCCGTCCGCTGCATCCGCCGGCCCCGTGCGCCGTCGAAGAATCCCCTCAATCGCAGGGTGTCGCCCTCGGGATCGTCCGTAAGGGAGACCGGCTCGCCGAACCGGATCTCGCGCCGGCCATAATCCATCGCCACCGGCAGGACGGGCACACCCGCAAGCCGCGCGATGTGCCAGAATCCCGAGCGCCAGTGCGAGGCAGACCGACGCGTACCCTCCGGTGCGAGGGCAATGAAATACCGGTCGTGCGAGGCGAACCGCGCGGCCACCCGGGCCACCGCCTGTTCGCTCTGCGTCCGTGCGACTGGAATGCCACCCAGCCGCCTCATGATCGGGCCCGCGGGCCACCGTGCCAGCGAGGCCTTCATCAGGAACCCGTGCGGGTAGTCCTGAAAGAGGCCCGTGGCAAAGGCGGTCAGCATTGCGATGGGGAAGTCCCAGTTCGAGGTGTGCGGGGCCACGACGATCACCAGCTTGCTCACGGTCGGATAGCGTCCCGTCACCCGCCACCCGAGGAGGCGGAGAAGGGCAGCGGAACCTCGCTGGCGGAGGCCGAATCGCAGTGCCGAGTGGAGCAGCGAGTCCTCTGCGCCGGAACCTGCATCCGTGGAAGGCCGCATCACTTCAGGACTGCACGAGTTCCGGTTTTCTGCAAGGGGAGGTGCCGGGCGGCGGGTTCCTAACTGCTTCATCTTCCGGCACTTGAGTCCAGCACAGCGCTTGCACCGGGAGTTGGCGAGCCCCGGCCTCCGGGGCAACGGGTTCGGGGAGGAGGCCCGCCAATCCGATGCCGGCTCCCAGTCAGATGTCCGTGCGGCGCTTCCCCGAGGTGCTTCACGCTCGCCTGCGCGTCTGCTACGCGGTGGGGTGGGATGCGCTCGTGTCCACCCACGCCGAACAGGCGACGCTCTTCGTCGAGGAATTCGCCAGCCGGATTCCGGTCCTCGCCGCTCTCGAGCACTACTTCGCGGTCGTCCCCGTCGAACTCCACATGCAGGAGCCGGTGCGTGTCCGAGCCCTGGCCCACCTGGACCTGGAGTGGGTCCCGGTCACGGCCTCGCTGCCCCGCATCGGCGCGTGGGCCATCTTCCGTCCCGACCGCGCCCTCGAGGTCATGAAGTTCCGTCGCCAATTCCACGACCGGACTCGGCAGCTGGCACGGATGGTGG
>JBOHSQ010000033.1:0-3521 GCA_050733295.1 Gemmatimonadales bacterium | reverse complement strand
GCGCCAGCTCGGGCACCACGTGCGCCACGTTGCCGACCAGGCCCACGGACAGCGCCTCGCCCCGCGACTTGGCGCCGAGCACCAGCTGGAGCGCGCGGTCGAGGTCGGTCTCCATCCTGTCGCAGTAGCCCGTCTCCACTCGCCGCTGCACCCGCGACGGGTCCACCTCGACCCCGAGGAACGCGGCGCCGTTCATCGTCGCGGCGAGCGGCTGCGCGCCGCCCATGCCGCCCAGCCCGCCGGTCACCACCAGGCGCCCCGTCAGGCTGCCCCCGAAGTGCTGCCGGGCGCACTCGGCGAAGGTCTCGTAGGTGCCCTGCAGGATCCCCTGGGTGCCGATGTAGATCCAGCTCCCCGCGGTCATCTGCCCGTACATCGTGAGGCCGAGCGACTCGAGCCGGCGGAACTCGTCCCACGTGGCCCAGCGCGGCACCAGGTGGGCGTTGGCGATGAGGACGCGGGGGGCTTCATCGTGGGTGCGGAAGACTCCGACGGGCTTGCCGCTCTGCACCAACAGGGTCTCGTCGTTCCCGAGGCGCTTGAGGGTCTCGACGATCCGGTGGTAACACTCCCAGTTCCGCGCCGCCTTCCCCGACCCGCCGTAGACGACCAGGTCCTCCGGCCGCTCCGCCACCTCGGGATCGAGGTTGTTCATCAGCATCCGGAGGGCGGCTTCCTGGTGCCATCCCCGGCAGGACAGGGCGCGGCCCCGCGGGGCGCGCACCTCGCCCGCAGCCATGGTGCTGGTCATCGCGATTCGCTCCGTCGGCGCCCCGGTCGGGGGCGGTGAGGGAAGATACACAGCGGAGAGGGGCAGGACGGGCAGCATCGGAAGTGCCCGTCCCCGCCCGTATTCGCCCGCCTCTTCCCGTCTCTTCCCCGATCTTCCCGTCCCCTATCGCCCTCCGTTCCCCCCCTGCAACCTTCCCTACCTTGGCCCTGTCCAACGGGTTGACGCCAGCCCCATGGGCCCGGAGTGAAGCCGCTGACAACTCCTCTCGAACCGGGTCGTGCCCTGGGGGAAGCCGCCGATGTTGCGCTGGCGGCGGCCGGTGACGCCCACGCCTTCGAGCGCCTTTACCGCTCTCACGTGGCCAGGGTGCACTCCCTTGCACGACGGATGCTTGGCTCGACCGACGAGGCGGACGAGGTGACTCAGGACGTGTTCGTCCGAGCCTGGCGGAAGCTGGGGACGTTCCGGGGTGAGTCCCAGTTCGGGACCTGGCTGCATCGGTTGGCCGTGAACGTGATCCTGGCCTACCGCGGCCGCCGAACGACCGAGCGGAACCGCTGGCTGGAGGACGAGGTGGCGCTGGACCAGG
Source organism: Gemmatimonadales bacterium (assembly GCA_050733295.1). Classification (GTDB taxonomy): domain Bacteria; phylum Gemmatimonadota; class Gemmatimonadetes; order Gemmatimonadales; family GWC2-71-9; genus JAICEH01. The sequence continues at coordinate 2,199 of JBOHSQ010000033.1, read as the reverse complement.
CCCCCGCCCGGGCGACCCCGGCGGGACTGCGGCAGGACCTGGAGGCCGCGATGGCGCGGCTGCCCGAAGGGGCGCGGAAGGTCTTCGTCCTCCACGACGTAGAGGGCTTCCGCCACGAGGAGATCGCGGCCCAGCTGGGGGTCACGACGGGAACGTCGAAGTCGCAGCTCCACCGGGCGCGCATGGCGCTCCGCGGACTGCTGGAGCGCTGAGGAGGAACGATGACGATGCATTGGACCGAGCGGCTCTCGGACTACATCGACGAGGAGCTGTCGCCCGCCGAGCGGGACGCCTGCGAGGCGCACCTGCTGGCCTGCGCTGAGTGCCGCGAGGTGCTGGGCGAGCTCCGGGTCATCGTGGCCGAGGCGCGTGAGCTTCCCGACGAGGAGCCGGCGCGCGAGCTGTGGCCCGGCATCCAGCCGCGACTCGACACCCCGCCACTCTCGATCGAGCGCTCCCCCGCCCGTGCCCCGGTGCGGCGCCGGGTGTTCGCCCTGTCGGTGCCGCAGCTCGCCGCTGCGGCGCTCGCCTGCGCCGTGATCGGCGGTGGCGGTGCCCTGCTGGCGTCGGGCGCGTTCCGGGGGGGGAGCAGCACGCCGGTGGCCACGCTGCCCCCGTCCGTCGCCCCCGTCATGGCACCTGCGGCGCTGCTCCCGGGCCAGGCGGCCTACGACCACGCCGTCGCCGACCTCCGGGCGGTGCTCGAAGCCGGCAAGTCCCGGCTCAAGCCCGAGACCATCGCGGTGCTGGAGGAGAACCTCGCCACCATCGACCGCGCCATCGAACGTTCCCGGAAGGCCCTCGAGGCCGACCCGGGCAACCCGTACCTCAATGCGCACGTGCAGGCCGCGATGCGCCGCAAGCTCGAAGTCCTGCGGCGCGCCGCCGACCTGGTTTCCGCCGAGTCCTGAGAGGAGATCGCAATGCTGATGCTCGCCGCCGCCCTGGTCGCCTCGCTGCAGGCCGCGCAGGGATCGGCCCTCGACACCACCTTCGCCGTCACCAAGGGCGCCCGGCTCGAGGCCAGCGTGTTCTCGGGCAGCGTCACGGTGAAGGCGTGGAACCGCGACCAGGTCCGGATCGTCTCCGACGTCCCGGTCAAGCGCGGGGGCCGCGACAACTACTACCGCGGCGGGCTCGACCTCCGGCAGAGTGCGGGGGCCGTCCGGCTCGGCGTCCATCCGGGCGGCGATTACGAGAGCGCCATTCTCACGATCACCGTCCCGGCGGCGACGGCGGTCGAGCTGACGGGGGTGGAGACCAGCTTCACGGTGGAGGGGATCGCGGGACCGGTCGAGATCTCGACGGTCGAGGGCGACGTGACCGCCACCGGCGGGAGCGGCGAGGTCTCGGCCAGCTCCATCGAGGGCGACGTGGTGGTGAGCGGGGTGCGCGGGCGGCTCGACGCCAGCTCGGTGGACGGCGACGTGCGGGTCCGCGACGTGGCCACCGGCCCGGTCAACGTGACCACGGTGGACGGAGGCATCGACCTGGAGAACGTGAACGCCACCCGGGTCGAGGCGAACACGGTGGACGGCGACGTGTACTTCTCGGGGCAGCTCCAGGCCGGCGGCGACTACCGGCTGCAATCGCACGACGGCGACATCTCGGCCGCCGTGGGGCAGAACCCCAACGTGCAGGTGAGCGTGTCCACCTACGACGGCGACTTCAGCAGCGACATGCCGGTCACCGTGTCCGGCTCGATCAAGGGCGGACGCGAATTCAGCTTCACCCTGGGCAGCGGTGCGGCCCGACTCTCTCTCGAATCGTTCGACGGCACGATCCGCCTGGTGCGGACCGGCCGCTGACCCCTCACCCGAGGAATCCCCCGATGCAGTTGAATCGTACCGTCGCGGCACTCGCCGGCCTGGCCGCCCTGGTCGCGGTCGTCGCCACGCCCGCCGCGGCGCAGGACTTCCGCTGGACCGGCAAGCTGGCGCAGGGCAAGTCGCTCGAGGTCCGGGGGGTGAACGGCGACATCGACGCCACCCTGGCGAGCGGCGGCGACATCGAGGTGACCGCGGTCAAGCGCGGCCGGGACGACGACCCCGCCGAGGTGAAGGTCGAGGTGGTGGAGCACGCGGGCGGCGTCACCATCTGCGCCGTGTACCCCGACCGCCGGGGCCGGAACCGCTGCGCCCCGGGCAACGGCTACAAGATGAACACCGACGATAACGACGTGGGCGTCCACTTCACGGT
>JBOHSQ010000032.1:0-12528 GCA_050733295.1 Gemmatimonadales bacterium | reverse complement strand
GGTGGCGCATTCTTCTCACCCGACGGGACGAAGATCGTCTGGCGCGCGATGTATCCGGAGGCCGCGGCCGACACCGCCGACTACCGCCGGCTGCTTGGCGAACGGCTGGTGCGGCCCTCGCGGCTCGAGCTCTGGGTGGCGAATGCCGACGGGTCCGCCGCCCGGCAGGTGACCCACCTCGGTGGCGCCAACTTCGCGCCCTTCTTCACCCCGGATGGTCGAGGGATCATTTTCGCCTCCAACCACCACAATCCGCGCGGCCGCAACTTCGATCTCTTCCTCGTGGGGATCGACGGGCAGGGGCTCGAGCAGGTGACGTTCCACGGCGAGTTCGACGGCTTCCCCATGTTCAGTCCGGATGGCCGGAAACTCGTCTGGGCCTCGAACCGTAATGCGGCCAAGTCCGGAGACACCAACATCTTCGTGGCCGATTGGGCGGGCGGCGAGGCGGGCAGCGCCCGCCGGTAGCCGCTGCCGACGGCCGCAGCTAGCTTCCCACCCATGGCAGAAACCGCCGCCCGCCGCTCCTTCGCCGCCTGGCTCTGGGACTGGAACAAGTCCATTGCCGTGGCACTCGTGGTCTGGTTCCTCCTCCGCACCTTCCTCGTCGAGGCCTTCAGCATTCCGTCGAGCTCGATGGAGCGGACCCTCCTCGTGGGCGATTTTCTGTTCGTGAACAAGGCTCTCTACGGCGCGGAAGTGCCGATCGTGCACACCCGCCTGCCGGCGATTCGGGAGCCCGAGCGCGGCGACATCCTCGTCTTCGACTCGGTCGAGGAGGAGGGCCTCAAGGTGGTGAAGCGACTGATCGGGATGCCCGGCGACACGCTCGCCATGGAGCGCGGCCAGCTCTTCCGGAACGGCGGGATGATGGAGGAGCCCTACTCGGTGCCGGCGAGTCCCGGGCTCGGCACCGACCCGCTGCAGCGCGCCCGGATGCGCGCCTGGCAGCTCCGCTACTACACCGGCGAAGACTCGGTCAGCTACCACCCCGACGTACAGGACTGGGGGCCGATCGTCGTGCCCGCCGACTCGTTCTTCATGATGGGGGACAACCGCGGCGACTCGTACGACTCCCGCTACTGGGGCTTCCTGCCCCGCGGAAACGTGCGGGGGCGCCCGCTGGTGATCTACTACAGCTACAACCGCAACAGCTGGAAGCCGCTGCCGTTCTTCACGGATGTACGCTGGGCGCGGCTTTTCTCCTCGCCACACTAGCTCCCGACACCAGCACCAGCACCAGCCCCAGCACCGCCGCGAGCAGCGCCGCTGCTGCCCCGCCCCGGAACGCGGCCGCGAGCCCCATCGCGTCGCTGGTGGCGCCAGCCGAGAGCGGGCCCGCGACGCGCGCCATCGAGGTGGCGCTCTGCAGGCGCCCGAGCGCGTGTCCCTGCGCCTCCGCCGGCGCATGCCGCGACACCCAGGCCGCCACGGCCGGAATGATCAGCCCGCTGCCCGCCGCCAGCATCGCAAGCGTGACGGCCAGCGCGGGGCCCTCCACCACGGGAACCGCCGCAAGCGCGGCCGCCATCAGCACGCCGCCACCGGTAATGAGAGGGGCCTCGCCCACCCGGGGGGCGAGCCGCCCGACGAGCCAGCCCTGGACCAGCGCCCCTGCCAGGCCCATCAGCGCATAGAGGAACGAGACCGTCGCGCGGTCATAGCCCAGATGGCGCTCGGCGAAGAGCGGCAGGGCCACATAAATGGCGGTGAACGCGAGCGTCTCCAGGAACGCGATCGCCAGCGGCAGCGGAAGGCCCGCCCAGGGCAGGGGAGGGGCCGTCGGCGGGCGTGAGCCGCTCCGCGTCTCGGGCAGGAGTGCAGCGGCGAAGACCAGATTCACGCCGGAAATGCCGGCAGCGACCAGGCCCGGGGCCCCATCCCCCCACCTGGACGTGATGCCCGCAAGCGCAGGTCCGATCACGAACGCGATGCCGAACGCGGCACCGATCAGGCCCATCGCCCGGGAGCGCTGCTCCGGGGGCGTGACATCGGCCAATGCCGCCTGGGCGACGTTCACCGTGGCGCCCGACACGCCCGCAACGACGCGGGATGCCATCAGGGTCAGGAAGCTTCCGGCCAGGCCGAAGAGCAGGTACGCGGCGACGCTGCCGGCGAACCCGACGAGCAGCACCGGGCGTCGGCCGATCCGGTCGCTCAGCCGTCCCCACGCCGGCGCGAGCAGGAAATGGAGCAAGGAGTAGCTCGCCACCAGGGCGCCGACCATCGCGTCGCCCGTGCCGTGGCGCGCGCCGTAGCTCGCGAGGAGCGGGAGCACCATCGCGAAGCCGACCAGGTCGAGCGTGACCAGGGAGAAAATGAGAAGAGAGGCGGATCGCCTCTCCCGGTTCAGTGCGGGTGCCGGCACGCGGAGCAGGATCGCCCGCTCCCATGCCGTCGGTCAAGGCTGGGGGTGCGCCTCCTGCCCGCCTGGCTCCTCGGGACGCCGCGCGGTGGAGGGCTCCTGCATCGGGACGAGGTAGTTGGCCGTCCGGGAGCAACTGGCGCAGTGCAGGGTCACGCGTCCGGGATGGTCACCCTTCGTGTCGCGAGGCGGATTCCGCTCGATCTGGCGGGATGCACACGATGGGCAGATCAGGTCGCAATGACCCCGATCGGCCGAGATCAGGGCCAAGGCCTCCGCTGGCCGATACTCCTTGACCCCACGCCGTCCCACGAGCTCCCCCCTCACGCGGCCGCCGGGGAAGCGGACCGCACGCATGCCAATCTACGGGTCCCAATGGAACCCGCAAAAGGCGAGCCTACCGAGCCGGGCGTTCCCCTTCGGCAACTGGGTTTGTAAGGCTATGTAAAACAATGATTTATGGGACCAGGTCTGGCCCAAGTGCGCCGGCCCCGAGCCGCCCGACCCGCTTGACGCACACCGGGCTCGCACATACGTTGCCGCCGCGAATGACGGCCCCAATTCCGGACTGCGACCCCCAATGACCGAGCTCGGCGGCTCCCAGATTACTTCTCTCCTCGAGGCGCTCCCGGGCATCGCGCAGGTGCTCCGAAGCCCCGTGGCCGATGCCATGGTCAACATGATCCGCGCAGGGGCGCGGATCCGCGAGTTCCAGCTCAAGGATGCCGAGGAACTGGTGAACTACGCGGTGCGGCGCGGGCTCCTTGGCCAAACCGAGGGCGACCAGGTGCTCGCCGAGGCGCGGGCCGCGGCGGAGCGCCGTCAGGAGAAGGCGGCAGAGCGGGCGGCCAAACACGTGACCAAGGTGCAACAGGCCAAGGCAGCCGCACCAGCCAAGCCCGCACCCGCACCCGCAGCCAAGCTCGCCAGGCCCGTCGCCACCAAACCCGCCCCCGCGCGGCCAGCCTCCACGGCGAAGCCCGCCGCCCGGAAGCCCGCAGCAAAAGCGGCCGCCCGGCCGAAGCCGAAGGCGGCCGCCCGACCCAGGGCCAAGGCCAAGCCAGCGAGGAAGCGCTGATCGCTAGGTCTTGAAGTCCGCCACCAGCCGGGTGAGCCGGTTGGCGGCGTCGAGCAGGTCGCTGGCCGCGCTGGCCATTTCCTCCGTCGATGCGCTCTGCTGCTCCGCCGCCGCGGTGACTTCCTCGCTGGCGGAGGCGTGTTCCTGCGCCGTCTGCGCCACCTCGACGGTCTTGGTGCCGAGTTGGTCCACCACCCCGCGAGTCCGGTGCGCCTCCTCAGCCACCCGCGTCGCCGCCGCCCGAACTTCCTCCACCGCCTCGCCGATCGCCGCCAGCGCCGCGCCCGCGCCGGACGCTACGGCCTCGATCCCACGCACCTTGCCCGTGCCCACCTCCATGGTGGCCGAGACCTCGCGAATCTGGCGCCGGATCACCTGGATGGTCTGGGTCACGTCCTCCGCGGCGCGGGCGCTCGAGTCGGAGAGGTTCCGCACCTCTTCGGCGACGACCGCGAAACCGCGCCCGTGCTCACCGGCGCGCGCGGCCTCGATCGCCGCATTGAGCGCGAGGAGGTTGGTCTGCGACGAGATCTGCTTGATCAGGTCGATGAACTCGGTGATCGGCTCGCTCAGCTTGGCCAACTCGGCCACCTGGCCGGCCGACGTCTGGACCACCGCGCGGACGTCGAGCAGGGTCTGTCCCGCGGCGTCCACGTCGGCCCGGTGGCGCACGGCGAGATCGCGGATCTGGCCGCCCAGCGCGGCCACGCGCTCCGAGGCCGTGGCGTTGCTTCCCGCGGCGCTGCGCAGCTCCTGCAGCAGCGAGTCGGCCGCCCCCATGCCCCGCACCTGGCTCTCCGCACTGGTCGAGACCCGCACCATTGCCGTCGAGATCTCGCCGCTGGTGGCGGCAAGCTCCTGGCTCATCGCGGAGAAGTCGCCGGCGCTGGAGGAGATCTGGGTGGCCTCCTTCACGACCTCGGTGACCACGCCGCGGAGTCGGCCTCCCATGCGGTCCATCGCCCCGGCGAGCACGCCGAGCTCCCGCGGCATCTCGCCGAGCTGCACGGGGCGCAGGTCGCCCGAGCCGAATCGCTCGGCCGATTCGATCAGCCGGTTGAGCGGCGCGTCCACCGCACGCACGGTCCTGGCCGCTGCATAGATGCCGGCCAGCAGCGCAATGCCCACGAGAGCCCAGACCACCTTCTCGCGCCGGGAGGTCTCCCCGCGCAGCACCGCTGCGCGGTTGAGCGCGCGCTCTCGCTGGGCGCGGGTCAGGGCGCCCAGATCGGCGATGAGCGTGTCCGCGGGCCCGCGCGCGCCGTCGGCCATGATGCGGGCCTCGGCCCCGCGACCCAGGTCGGCATGGGCGTGCGCGAGCGAGTACTCGGTCTCGATCCGCGCCTGGGTGGCGGCGATCTTGTTGACGATGTAGCGGTCCTGCGTCGTGAGGCCGCCCAGGCGGCGGAACCGCCGCTGGATCGCGAACGCGCTGTCGCCGGCGGACGCGAACTCCGAGCGCAGCTGCGGCGTCGCCGCCACCAGGTACTGCTCCGCGGCGCGGATCTGGCCGAGCGTGCTCGCCACCAGCCCGGTGGAGATCTCGGTCCCCTCGAGCAGCGTCTGCATTTCGCGGTCGACGGTGGTGCTGAGCTGCCGGATCGAGCTCGCGCCCTGGAAGGCGATCACGAGCACCAGGGCCAGCAGGGCGATCATCCCCGCCATGATCCGGCGCCGCAGGCTCCCGAAGAACGTCATTGGGCCTCCGCCAGGCCCATCCGGCCATCCCGCGCCACGCCCACATAGACCTGCGGGTTCACCAGGTCGCCGTTCGAGTCGAAGGCCACGGGACCGAGCGGACCCTCGAATGCCGGCTCCTTCCCGCCGACTTCCGCCAGCGCCCGGCGGATGGCGTGGCGGTCAGTTCCCACCCGCCCCATCACCTGCTTGAGGAGGTGCAGCGCGGTGTAGGTGTAGATCCCTGATCCATTCGGTGGCGGCAGGTCGGGATAGCGGGCCCGCCATGCCTCCAGGAACTTCCGGTTGCCCTCGGTGGCGATCTCGGGAAGGTAGGACGAGCTCACGTAGGTGCCGTTCGCCATGGGCCCGAGCCGCTCGATCTGCTCCAGCCCGTCACCCCCCAGCACCGGAATCGCAACGCCCCGCTCGCGCAGGCCGCGCAGGATGGCCGAGCCTTCCTCCAGGTAACCCGCCACCAGCACGAACTGCGCGCGGCCGTCGCGCGCAATCCGGTCGAGGTAGGGCTCGACCACCGGGGGAGAGCCGAGATAGGGATCGCTCTCGACCACCACACCCTGGACCTGGGCGTAGTCCCGCTCGAACACCTCGCGAATGCCGCGGCCATAGTCGTCGTTGGAGAAGAGCACCGCCCCGCGGGCCAGGCCCAGCCGCCCGCGGGCCCAGCGGGCCAGGGCCGAGCCGTGCGCCAGGTCGCTGGGGCAGAGCCGGAAGGTCCACGGGCCGGCGAAGGACACCTCCGGCGATGAGGCCGACGGGGTGATGGCCACCACCGGACGCTCGACCTGGTTGTAGACGCTGGCGGCGGCGAGCGTGGGACCGGAGAAGCCGTGGCCGATCACTGCCACGACGTCGGACGAGGCCAGCGCGCTGGCCGCCACGACGGCGGAATCGGGATCGCCGAAATCGTCCTTTTCCAGCAGCTCGAGCGGGCGACCGTCGACGCCACCGGCGGCGTTGATCTCCTCGACGGCGAGGCGGGCCGCGTGGAGGATCGGGGCGCTCAGCGGGTCGCCGAAGTTCGCGGTGACGCCGATGAGGATGGGATCGCCGCCCGAGCAGCCGCCCAGCATGAGGGCGCACGCGAAGCCTGCCGCGAAGGACGGTCGTGGAAGTCGGGTCACTCAGGTGCTCCGTGGGAGTACGTCACTTTAGGGGAGCGCAGGTCCCCGAGGCAACCCCGGGCGACGGAACCTCGAGGGGAGCCGCGTCGTGGCCGTCGCTGGTCACTTGAGCGTGCGCCCCCAGCTGTCGAGGGTGCGTCCGTCGACCAGGCTCACCGAGACTTCCGGTTCCGACGCGCTGCCGCGCCAGACCAGGCGCAGCATGGTGCCGTCGCGGATCCATTGCCGCATCCGCTGTCCGCCATCCACCCGAGCCGGCACCGCGCCGTACGCGGCCTCCAGCGCGCGCTCCCATCGCCGCCGTTCCGCCTCCGGGATGGTACCGGAGACCAGCACAATGGCGGCGGTGTCTCGGATCGCCACGGCGCGGAGGCGGAGCGGGACCTGGGCGTCGCCGTACAGCGTTCCGCGGCACTCCCGCACCCGGCCATCCCGCCGCGCGGTGTCGCAGGCCAACCGCTCCACGCCGAGAGCCGCGGCCTGCCGGGCCAGGTCCGCGATCGGGTCGCCGGGCCGGAAGCCCATGAACTGGAGCCGTTCGGGGGCCGACTGCTGCGCGTGCGACGACCCCGGGCCGAAGAGCCCGAGCGTGAGCGCAATGAAGAGGAAGCGCCCGGCACGACGATGCCGGACGGATGGGCGAGATGTCACGTCTCTGAGGGAAGCGGCGGGCGGCTGCGCGCGGCGGCCGGCCGCCCTCGGTCAGGCCTTGCGGACGTTCGCTGCCTGGAGCCCCTTGGGCCCCTCGACGATCTCGAACTCGACGCTGTCACCTTCGGCGAGGGACCGGAAGCCGTCCATCACGATCGCGCTGTGATGCACGAAGACGTCCTTCCCGCCCTCCTGCGCGATAAAGCCGTAGCCCTTCGCGTCATTGAACCACTTCACGGTACCCTTCGCCATCGTCGAACCCCTGCTGAAGAACCGGGCAGTTCGGCCCACGAGCACCGGCGCCCATCGCCGGCAAATAAAAAGGCCGATCGGGCGAGACCCGAACGGCGTCGCTAAAGCGTCGCAAACGTCAGTTCAGCACACCACCGAACGCCATGGCCGTAAGCTTGAATCTGGTTCCCTTTTTGTCAATATGGGCCGCGGCCGACATATTCTCGCGTCCCCGCTCCGGATCGGCACATGCTCCCCGTACTGTTCCTCGCCCTGCAGCAGCCGGTTGCCTCTACCTCCATTGCGCGGGTCGAGGTCCAGCCCGCCCAGGCTGCCGTCGCTGCCGGTGATACCCTCCGGCTGACCGCTACCGCCTACGACTCCGCCGGCCGGACCCTCGAGACGGGTCGTGTCACGTGGGCCATCGGCCCGAGCCCCTTCGAGGGCGGCGTGGACTCGACCGGCCTGCTGACGGCCGGCTCGGTCGGCAACCTCACGGTGACCGCTTTCGCCAGGCCTCGCGCCGGTGGGCGGGGCAAGATCGGGCAGGCGCGGATCACCGTGCTGCCCGGACCGGCGGCCCGCGTGGAGCTCTCGCCCATCCCGGCCCGGCTCTACGTCGGGCAGTCGCTGCCCCTCACGGCCCGCAGCTGGTCCGCGGCCGGGGATCCACGCCCGGACGCGATGACCTGGAGCAGCGACGCGCCGGCGGTCGTCGCCCTCACGGCCTGGGGCCGGGTCACCGCCGTGAAGCCCGGACGCGCTGCGCTGTCGGCCCGCGCAGGCCAGACCTCGGCGTCCCACCGCGTGGAGGTCGTCGCGAACCCGGTCACGCAGGTCGCGATCGAGCCCGCGGCGCCCTCGGTCCGGGTGGGTGACGTCGTGCGGCTTCGCTTCGTGGCGCGCGACCGTGGTGGGAACGTCGTCGCCGACGCGGTGCCGGAGTGGTCGCTGGCTCCGGGGCAGGGCATCATCGACGCCGACGGCGGGTTCGTGGCGGAGCAGGTGGGCATGCACCGGGTCGTCGCCAGCTTCGCCGGCCGGAGTGCGGAATCCGTGATCGAGGCGCGCCCGCGAGACGCGGTGCGCCCCACGCGCCTCGTCGGCCGGCTCTCCCTCACGCTGATGGGCGGGGAGTTCTGGCTCCATCCCGACGGGCGCCACGGCTACCTCACCACCATCGCCGACCGGATCTACGCGCTCGACCTCGCCGACCCGTCGAAGCCCGCCATCACCGATTCCATCCTGGTGGACGCCAGGACCATCAACGACCTCATGACCACGGAGGACGGGAAGTACGGGGTGCTGACCCGGGAAGGCGCCTCCAACCGGAAGAACGGGATCGTCATCCTTTCCTTCGAGGACCCGGCGCATCCGCGGGTGATCGCGGAGTACACCGAGACGGTCTCCGGCGGGGTACACAGCACCTTCGTCTACAAGGGGTACATCTACCTCACCGACGACGCGACCGGCTCCATGCGCGTCATCGACATCCGCGAGCCGGCGCAGCCGCGCGAGGTGGCGCGCTGGGAGACCTCGCGGGCCGCCGCGGGACGGATGCTGCACGACATCGCGGTGCACGACGGGCTGGCCTACCTGAGCTACTGGAACGACGGCCTGGTCGTGCTCGACGTGGGCAACGGGATGAAGGGCGGTTCGCCGGAGAGCCCGCGTCTGGTGAGCCAGTTCAAGTACGACCTCGACGCGCTCTACCGCCACGTCGAGGCCATCGGCGGCCCCGGCTTTATCCGCGGCACCCACACGGCGTGGCGGCACCGGGACTACGTGTTCATCGCCGACGAGGTCTTCAGCGGCCGCCCCGCGGCGACCACCGGACCCAGACTCCTCGGCTTCGGCCGCGCCTTCGGGCGGATGCAGGTGCTGGACGTGAAGGACATCGAACATCCCCGCCTCGTCGCCTGGTTCGAACCGACCGACGGCGGCACTCACAACCTCTGGGTGGCGGGCGACACCCTCTACCTTGGCGACTACCAGGGCGGCCTGCGGGTGGTGGACATCTCCGGGGAGCTGCGCGGCGACCTGATGCGGCAGGGTCGCGAGGTGGCGCACGTGGACACGGGCGATCCCAACGGCCTGACGCCCAACGCGCCGATGGCGTGGGGAGCCCTCTACCACGACGGCCTGATCTACGTGAACGACGTGAACTCGGGGCTTTGGATAGTGAAGGTGGAGGAGCGGGCGAGTCCCGTTCCCTGAGGCGGGGCCTTAGGTTTCGGGGATGGCGACCCCCACCACCCTCACCATCCGGACCTTCCTCGACCGGGCCGAGGGCCTGGCGCACTTCTTTGCCCGGGCGGGAGAAGCCCCCCGGCTGCTGGCGCTCGACGATGTCCTGGGTTGCCCCATGGAGCACACCCTGGCCGCCCTGGAGTGGACCGCCGCGGTGGGCGTCCTGCACGACGACGACCTGCTCCACGGAGCCCGGCTCACCAGCGACACGGGAGCCGCCGTCGTCGAGCGCCGGACCCAGGCGGGGCGACAGTTCGTCTACCTGGGGCCCCGGCTCGATGCCCCGATGATGGACATCTTCGAGGGCGCGGTCCTCTACGATGAGCCCGGCGTGAAGGCCATCGAGTTCAGCCAGCGCGCGCATGCGCTGGCGCACTTCCTCCGGGCAACCGGCGGCGACGGCGCCCTGCTCGCCCTGCTTTCCCGGCGCGCGCCCGAGGTGCGTCATCTCCGGCGTTGGTTTCCTCCGATCCTTCAGGAGCTCGAGGCCTCACGCCCCATGCTCACGGGCTGGTTCGCCGCGGGAAATGCGGGGTGCCTCTTCGCCCCACCGCCGGCGAGCGGGGAAGAGGATGCGGGCTGGCGCTACGTCGAGGTGGGCATCGAATCCTGACGAGCGCCGGAGCGATGGTGTGGATACACATGTCCACACGTCGTGGACAACGGCGCCAACCCCAGCCGAGCGCACCACTTCCCTCTCCACATCGAGTCCACTCCGAAATCGCGTAACCCGAAGAAACACAGGCACTTGCGCGATCGGTGCCGAGGCGTAGATTGGGCTCACGCGCCGTGCGGAAGCGCCGTGAACTTCGGTTCGCGAGCAGCCCGCGGCGGGTTCGGACGGAGTACCGGAGGAGATCGCCGAGAACAAGGGCTCAGGCGATCCGTGATCCCGGTGGCCACACCGGTCCGGACAGGTGAAGCCAGTCGCGTGCTTCACCCTCGCCGATCTTGCGCCTCGGCGAGCAGTGCGAACGGTCGGTCCGCGACCCGATCTGACTCGCAGCGCTCACATCGACGAACCAGGTGGGATTGGCCGTCCGGCCTGGGGATGGACGTCAGGGCTCCGCAACGCCCTACCGAAAGGCGCATCAGCCGACCGGTGGCGGGCGGGAGAAGAACGGCGGCGGCAACGCTCCGCCCTTGGCTGGTCAGTGTGCGGGACGGTCGCACGGTGGAGAGCCGGGCGGCCGTCTCGGCTTTTAAGCCACCTCGCCCATCCTGCCCCTCTTGCCCGCTCTCAGCCCGACTCGCCCCAGTCGCTCTCCCCTCGAAACGCCCGGCGCCGGTCCAGTTGCCAGACGGTCCGGGTGCTGACCAGCGCATCGCCCTCGAACAGCGAGTCATCGGCCAGCGCTTCGTGCATGGCCGCGGTCTTGGCGCTCGCGTTGTCGGCATAGTGGAGCACCTCGGCCTCGAGCGTCATCGGGGGCACCGGCGCGCCGAACTCCTGCCGACCGTGGTGCGACAGGATGAGGTGCTGCAGCAGATCCAGCTCCAGCTCGGTGCACGGCATGGGCTCGACGCGGTGCACCGTGCGCTCGAGCATGAGGCTGCCGAGTACCACATGCCCGTAGAGGTGCCCACGCTCGGTGGTGGTGAAGGGGCCGTCCCACCGGTACGCCTCGAGCTTCCCGATGTCGTGCAGGAGCACGCCGGCCAGCACCAGGTCCTGGTCGGCATCCGCGACGCGGGCCATGGCGCGGCCGATGGCCGCGACCTCCGCGGTGTGCTTGAGCAGGCCGCCCAGTTCGGCATGGTGCCCGACCGTGCTGGCGGGACAGGATTCATACCGGGCGCGGAATTCGTGATCCTCGTAGAACAGGTCGAGCACCGCGCGCAGGCGAGGCCCGCGGATCTCCGCGCGCCAGCCGTCGAGCAACTTCCAGTAGCGGCCCACGTCACCCACGCTGGGCAGCAGGTCGTGCCAGTCGACCGTCCCGGCCGGCAGCACCCGGATCGACGTCACCTTGAGCTGGCGCCGCTCATTGAAAGCCCCGATTTCGCCGATGACCTGCACTACGTCGCCCCGCGCCACGCCGGACACCTGATCCTGGTCGGCGTTGAAGAAGGGCGCGGTGTCGATCCGCCCGGTGTGGTTGCCCAGCGCGAGCGTGGTCATTGTCCCGCCCTGGTAGGTGCGTGGCGTGACCTCGAGCACGAGCAGCGGGTCCTGGACCCGGTCGCCCAGGGCGAGGTGTGGCAGGTCGATCACGGTCAACGGCGGGTCCTCCAGGGCAGCGTTGGGTCATTCGAGTCCGCGCCGGCAATATTACCCGAGCGGAGTGACGGCTGCAGAACACCGTCGGGTACACTCGAGGGCGAGGGCCAGCGATGGGCGACGTGATCGTCCGCTGCGGAAGCGGCACGCACTGGGTTCGGATCGACCCGGCGAGGTTCTGGCGGGCGGCGCGGTGCCCCGTCTGCCGGGCGCCAGTCGATCGGACCCGCGCCGAACGGATTGCGCGCCGGCTCCTCCTCCTCGTGATGCCTACGGGGACCGATGTTCGTCGGATCACCCCGGCCCTGGCCCTCGGGCTGCTCGGGTGGGTGGCGCTCATCGGCATCGTGGTGCTCACCGTGGTGCTCTGGACACTCGGCGACCGCTGGTGGCCTGCCACGGTCCTGCTGTTCGGACCCCGCTGGCTGGTGGTGCCGCCGATCGCCCTGCTGGCGCTCCTGTCGGCTGCCCTGTCGCCCCGGGTGCTGGTGCCGCTCGTGGCCGCGATGGCCGTGGCGATCGGGCCCTTCCTCGGGTTCCGTATGGGGTGGCGCGCGCTGCTTCCGGCCGGAAGCGAGGAGCGAATCGTGCGGGTGGTGACATACAACGTGCAGGGCGGCGAACAGGTGGGACCGCGCCTGCGCGAGTTGATCGACGTCACCCACCCCGACGTCGTGGCCATCCAGGAATGCGCCCGGCCCCTGCACGCGACACTCCACGCGCTCGAAGGGTGGGAGGTGCGTGCCCCCCGACGGCGCGGGACGCTCTGCCTGCTTTCCCGGTTTCCCGTCGAGTCGGACGACACCCTGAGCACGTGGTGGCTCGATGACGGCCTGGGCGGCAGTGGCGACCTCGTGAAGTACGTGCTCCGCACGCCGGCGGGTCCTCTTACCCTGGTCAACCTCCACCT
>JBOHSQ010000031.1:0-3800 GCA_050733295.1 Gemmatimonadales bacterium | reverse complement strand
GACGCGGCCTGCAGGTCGGAAGCGGCCTCCGCCAGCGAGGCGGCCCCGCGCTCCGCGCTGCCGGCGGTGCGGTCCACCCGGGCCTGCTGCCGGTCGGCGAAGGCGCGCAGGTCGCTGGCGAGCTGAGCCAGCTCGCCGATGCTGGCCTTGAGCTGCACGGCCATCGCGGAGTCAAACACGGTCTCGATGCGTCCCGTGATGGTGGCGATGTCGCCCGAGATCTGTCCCGCCTTGGCGGCGAGCTGGCTGATGTCGATCTGGGTGGCCCCGGGCCAGGAGTCGCCGCCATGCGCCGCTGCCGCCTCGGCGAACTGTCTCACGATGGCGGGATCGTCGGCGGGAGCGTCGCGGCTCACCACGGTCACCTCCCATTCCCCGAACAACGTGCTGGGCATGACCACGGCGCCGGGTCCCGCCGGAAGCGGCACGTCCGGGTCGAGCCGGAGGTCGACCGCGACCCAGTCGTCCTCGGCGAGCCGGATCCCGTCCACTCGCCCGATGCGCACGCCGCGCAGGGACACCAGGTCCCCGACGCCCAGGCCGCCCACGGAGCGGAACAGCGCCGTGTGGATCGAGCGGTCACGGCCGAGCTGCACCTCGCCCAGCCAGAGCGCGCCGGCCACGAGCACCGCGAGGGCGGCGAGCAGCGCGGCCCCGACCAGAACCTCGTTGCGACGGCCGGTCATCTGGGTCCCTCCGGGTCGCCCCCGGAGCCCGGGCGCCCCTCGATGAACTGGCGGACCACCGGATCGGTCGTGGCCCGGATCTCATCCGGCTCGCCCAGCTGGCGCAGCCGTCCCTGGTACAGCATTCCGATGCGGTCGGCCACGGTGAACGCGCTCCGCAGGTCGTGGGTGATGACCAGGCCGGCGGCATTGAGCTCGCGGCAGGTGCGCACCATGAGCTCGTCGATCGCCGCGCTCGTCACCGGGTCGAGCCCGGTCGTGGGCTCGTCGAAGAGGAGGTAGCGTGGCCGGTAGACGATGGCCCGCGCGATGCCGACCCGCTTGCGCATTCCCCCCGACAGCTCCGCCGGCAACCGGTCGGCGATCTCGGGCAACTCGACCGCCTCCAGGCTCTCGCGCACCCGCGCCTCGGTCTCGGTCGGCCCCAGTCCGCGGCGCGCGAGCGCCAGGCGGATGTTGTCGCCCACGGTGAGCGAGTCAAGCAGCGCCGCGAACTGGAAGACGTAGCCGATGCGGCCCCGCAGCCCGGCCAGCTCGTCGCGGTCGAGCTCGTGCACCACCTTCCCGTCCACCTCGACACGGCCGGCATCCGGTGCGAGCAGCCCGGCAATGTGCTTGAGCGTGACACTCTTCCCGCTGCCGGAATACCCGAGCAGCACGGTGATCCCGCCCTCCGGCACGTCGAGCGTGAGGCCGCGGAGCACTTCCTTGCGGCCGAAGGCCTTGTGGACGTCGAAGAGCTGGATCACCGCGAGTTCACAGGACCGCGGCCGCCCAGAGCGCGTCCAGAACCAGGATCGCCATGCAGCCGTATACCACGGCGCGCGTCGTGGCCGTGCCCACGCCCCCGGCCCCGCCCTCCGCGCGGAGCCCGGTGCGGCAACCGAGCAGGGTCACGGCCGCGCCGAAGGTCGAAGCCTTCGCCAGCCCGTACCAGAGATCCTTGAACTTGTAGAAGTTGCGCAGCCCCTTGACGAAGTCCGCAGTGGAGACGTCGACCAGCGTGGTGGCGGCGATCCAGCCGGCCACGAGCCCGAGCGCGCTGGCCAGCGCGGTGATGACCGGAAACATGAGGATGCCCGCGAGGACCCTCGGCGCGACGAGGTAGGCGTACGGGTCGTATGCCAGCGTCTCGAGCGCATCCACCTGCTCGGTGACCCGCATCGTGCCGAGCTCGGCGGCGATGCTCGCGCCCACGCGGCCCGCGAGCGCCATTCCGGTCAGCACCGGGCCCAGTTCGAGCAGGATCGCCTTGCCCACCAGCGTGCCGACGAAGTAGAGCGGCAGGGCCCCGGTGAAGACGTACTGCGCCAGGAGCGCCAGCACGATGCCGGTGAAGATGGCGATGAAGAGCGCGATGGGGATGGAGTCGACGCCGAGGCGCCGCATCTGGCCGGCGAGGACCGGTCCCCAGGTGCGGATGTCCGCGATCGCGCGCCAGGCGTCGATCGCGCCGCGACCCAGCCGCCCGAGTACCGCCTCGGGGGCCGGGAAGCTTGTTGGCAAGGTCACGTCACAATTGTACGGATCGGGCCGGAGATGGTAAAGAGAGAACCCGGGGCCTCGACACTACGCCGCGAAGCTCCTGAGCGCCCGACCCACCTCGCCGTGCCCCAGCCGCTTGAGCGCGCGGTCGCGCAGTTGCCGCACCCGCTCCCGGGTGACGCCGAGCTTCGCGCCGATCTCCTCGAGCGTGTGCTCCTGCCCCCCGTCGAGGCCGAAGTAGAGCCGGATCACCTTCGCGTCGCGCGGCGCGAGGGTGGCGATCGCCGCCTCGACCTGCTCGGCCAGCAGCCGGTCCATCACCTCCGCCTCGGTGCTCACGCCGTTGTCGGCGACGAAACGGTCGATGAGGGAGCGATCGCCCTCGGGATCGAGCGGGGCGTCGAGGCGCACCTCGGCGGTGTTGAGCGCGGCCAGCGACTGCACCACCTCGACCGAGAGGCCGATGACGCCCGCGATTTCCTCCGGCGTCGGCTCGCGCCGCAGGTCCTGGCGGAGCGTCTCGGCCGTGCGGACGATGCGGGAGAGGTCGGCCGTGCGGTTGAGCGGCACCCGGACCGTGCGTCCGTGGCGCGCCAGCGCCGCGAGGATGGACTGCCGGATCCACCAGACGGCGTAGGAGATGAACTTCACGCCCTTGTCGGGGTCGAACTTCCGCGCCGCCGTCATGAGCCCGAGGTTCCCCTCGCCGATCAGGTCGGTGAGCGCCATGCCCCGGTTCTGGTACTTCTTGGCGACCGAGATGACGAAGCGGGTGTTGCGTTTCACCAGCTCCTGCATCGCCTCCTCGTCACCCGCGCGCACCCGGCGCGCGATCGCGACCTCCTGCTCCGGCGTGAGCAGGGCCGCGAGGCTGACTTCGTGGAGGTACTGGTCGAGGATGTCCTGGTCGGCCTCGTAGGCGCCCAGCGTCCGCGCGCTGTCGCGCTTGCGCGCACCCACCTTCCGCGCGCCCCCGGTCTGGGCAAGGATTTCCTGGACCGAGGGACCGGGGATGGCGCGCGAGGGGGCTGGCGTCGCCGCCGACGAACGAGGTTTCTGCTTCTTGCCGGGCATTGAGATCGCGCGAACGCGGCGTTCTGCTTGACAGTGCGGGAGGCCCCGCCTAACATTCAGGGTTGCCGCCCGGGAACCGGGCGGTCCTAGTATAATGGGGGCGTAGCTCAGTTGGGAGAGCGCGTGAATGGCATTCACGAGGTCAGGGGTTCGATCCCCCTCGCCTCCACTCCCAGTGGCTCGCAAGTCGTCGGGCCAGGCGTTGCGTGGGACGGGCGGAGCGGGTAGACTCAACCGCCCTGAGTATGCGGGAATAGCTCAGTTGGTAGAGCACAACCTTGCCAAGGTTGGGGTCGCGGGTTCGAGTCCCGTTTCCCGCTCTACGAGCGGTGGCACCGGGGTCTCGCGGCCGGCTGGCCGCTCGGCACAAGCGTCGCGGGGTGGAGCAGTCTGGTAGCTCGCCGGGCTCATAACCCGGAGGTCGTGGGTTCAAATCCCACCCCCGCTATTTGACGGGCAGACGGACAGACGGGCGGTGCCCGCCGACCGACGGCGCCGCTGCGATCACACTGTCCAGCTGCCCGTTCGTGCGTCCGGCCGTCTGCTGTGGGGCGC
>JBOHSQ010000030.1:0-12997 GCA_050733295.1 Gemmatimonadales bacterium | reverse complement strand
GGCCGGCAAGTCGCGGCTCCGCGACGGGCGCACCGGCCAGTCGTTCGAGGGTGACATCACGGTGGGCTCGATCTACATGCTGAAGCTGAGCCACCTGGTGGACGACAAGATCCACGCCCGCTCGATCGGGCCGTACTCGCTGGTGACCCAGCAGCCGCTGGCGGGCAAGGCCCAGTTCGGCGGCCAGCGGTTCGGCGAAATGGAAGTCTGGGCGCTCGAGGCCTACGGCACCGCCCACGTGCTCCAGGAAATGCTCACGGTCAAGTCGGACGACGTGAACGGCCGGAGCCGGGTGTATGAGGCCATCGTCAAGGGGCAGAATCTCCCCGAGCCGGGCATCCCTGAATCCTTCAACGTGCTGGTGAAGGAACTCCAGGCGCTCGGCCTCAAGGTCACCCTCGGCACGACCGCCGAGGCGGACGAGTAAGGGGTTACGCAATGATCGATTTTCGCAGCGGCCGCGAGCCGAAGAGCTCGAGCTTCGACTACATCTCGATCCGCATCGCGAGTCCCGAGGAGATCCGGGGCCCGCGAGACGCCAAGGAGCGCGAGCGGATGGAGCTGCAGGGCCTCCGCACCTGGTGGTCCTGGGGTGAGGTGACGAAGCCGGAGACCATCAACTACCGCTCGTTCAAGCCGGAGAAGGATGGCCTCTTCTGCGAGCGGATCTTCGGCCCGGTCAAGGACTGGGAGTGCCACTGCGGCAAGTACAAGCGAATCCGCTACCGGGGGGTCATCTGCGACCGCTGCGGGGTGGAGGTCACGCTGAGCAAGGTGCGCCGGGAGCGGATGGGGCACATCGAGCTGAGCGTGCCGGTGGCGCACATCTGGTTCTTCAAGACCCTGCCCTCGCCGATGGGGAACCTGCTGGGGATCACCCTCCGCGACCTGGAGCGGGTGATCTACTACTCCAGCTACGTCGTCATCGAGCCGGGCAAGCAGGAGGTGAAGCGGCTGCAGCTGCTGGACGAGGAGGAGTTCCTCAATCTCCGGCAGAAGGCGCGGGAGGAGGGTGACGCCGGGTTCGTCGCCGACATCGGGGCGCCGGCGGTCCGGGCGCTGCTGCAGCAGCTCGAGGTGAAGAAGCTGGCCGAGGAGCTGCGCACCGGCATCGCGAACGAGCGGTCGCAGCACCGCAAGAAGCAGATGCTCAAGCGGCTGAAGATCGTGGACGCCTTCCTCAACTCGGGCGAGTCGGGCGACGGCGCCAACCGTCCCGAGTGGATGATCCTCGACGTCGTGCCGGTGATCCCGCCCGACCTGCGGCCGCTGGTGCCGCTGGACGGCGGGCGCTTCGCCACGTCGGACCTGAACGACCTGTACCGCCGGGTGATCAACCGCAACAACCGGCTGCAGAAGCTGATCCAGCACCGCGCCCCGGAGGTCATCCTCCGGAACGAGAAGCGGATGCTGCAGGAGGCGGTGGACGCGCTGTTCGACAACGGGCGCCGCTCCAAGGCGATCCGGGGCCGGGGGAAGCGCCCGCTCAAGTCGCTGAGCGACATGCTCAAGGGCAAGCAGGGCCGGTTCCGCCAGAACCTGCTGGGCAAGCGGGTGGACTACTCGGGCCGGTCGGTGATCGTGGTGGGGCCGGAGCTCCGGCTGCACCAGTGCGGCCTGCCCAAGGCGATGGCGGTGGAGCTGTTCAAGCCGTTCATCATCCACAAGCTGGTGCAGAAGGGCATCGCCGAGACGGTCAAGCGGGCCAAGAAGATCGTGGAGCGGGAGAGCCCCGAGGTCTACGAGATCCTGGAGGAGATCATCCAGGACCACCCGGTGCTGCTCAACCGGGCGCCGACCCTGCACCGCCTGGGCATCCAGGCGTTCGAGCCGGTGCTGGTCGAGGGCAAGGCGATCCGGATCCACCCGCTGGTCTGCGCGGCGTTCAACGCGGACTTCGACGGCGACCAGATGGCGGTGCACGTGCCGCTGTCGTTCGAGGCGCAGCTCGAGGCCCGGCTGCTGATGATCAGCTCCAACAACGTGCTCCGGCCCTCCGACGGCCGGCCGGTGGTGGAGCCGTCGCAGGACATGGTGCTGGGCTCCTACTGGCTCACCAAGCTGCCGCCGGGATTCGAGGAGCGGCTGGCCGACCGGAGCACGCGCGAGAAGGTGAAGGCGGAGCTGTGGAAGACCGCGCGGCGGTTCAGCACGCTGGCCGAGATCGAGATGGCCCTGGAGCACGGCGTGCTCGACCACCACAGCGCGATCTGGTGGTGGTTCCAGCCGCCGGCCGGGGCGACCGACCGGGCCGGGCGCTGGGTCGCGACCACCGTGGGCCGGGTGCTGTTCAACAGCATCCTGCCGCGGCAGCTGGTGGCCGAGCTGGGCTTCCGCGATGACCTGATGAAGAAGAAGGCGCTCTCGGAGACGGTACTGGAGAGCTACCGCCGGGCGGGCCTGGCCGAGACGGTCACGTTCCTCGACCGGCTTAAGGAGTTCGGCTTCCGGTTCGCCACCATGGGCGGGGTGTCCATCGGAGTGGAGGACCTGGAAATCCCGGCCAAGAAGGCGGAGATCCTCAAGGAGGCCGACGAGCGGGTGCGCCGGTTCCAGCGGGCGTACAACACCGGCCAGATCACCTTCGGCGAGCGGTACAACAAGGTGATCGACGCATGGACCCACGCCAACACCGACGTGGCCGACGCGATGGTGAAGTCGCTCGCCGTGTCACGGGGCGGGTTCAACCCGGTGTACATGATGTTCGACTCGGGCTCCCGCGGCAGCCGGGACCAGATCCGGCAGCTGGCGGGCATGCGCGGCCTCATGGCCAAGCCGCAGAAGAAGCTGACCGGCGGAATCGGCGAGATCATCGAGAGCCCGATCAAGTCGAACTTCCGCGAGGGGCTCACCGTGCTGGAGTACTTCATCTCCACGCACGGCGCCCGGAAGGGCCTGGCGGACACGGCGCTCAAGACCGCCGACGCCGGCTACCTCACGCGCCGACTGGTGGACGTGGCGCAGGACGTCACGATCACCGAGGAGGATTGCGGGACCATCCTCGGGCTCGAGATCAGCGCGCTCAAGGAGGGCGAGGACGTCATCGAGCCGCTGCGGGAGCGCATCGTGGGCTCGGTGGCGGCCGAGGACGTGTTCGACCCGCACGAGCTGGACGAGCACGGCGACTTGAAGCTGCTGGTGCCGGCCGGCCAGCTGGTGGACGAGGACGCGTCCGCGGCGATCGAGGACTCGGGGCTCGAGAAGGTGAGCATCCGCTCGGTCCTCACCTGCGAGGCGCGCCGCGGCGTGTGCCGGATGTGCTACGGCCGGAACCTGGCCACCATGGACATGGTGGACATGGGCGAGGCCATCGGCATCCTGGCGGCGCAGTCGATCGGCGAGCCGGGGACCCAGCTCACGCTGCGGACGTTCCACATCGGCGGCGCCTCGTCGCGCATCGCCGAGGAGGCCGAGCGGCGGGCCCGGACCGACGGCCAGGTGCGCTACACCGAGGGCCTCGAGTGGTCCGACGTGAAGGTGGTGTACGAGGACGGCTCCGAGGGCATCATCCGCGTGGCGCTGTCGCGGGAGGACGAGTCGGCCACCGAGGAGACCAAGGAAGGCATCCTGGTCTGCGACCCGGCCGACCCGAAGCGGGTGCTCAACCGGTACCCGGTCCCCGAGGGCGCGCTCATCCAGGTGAAGGAAGGCGACCTGGTGCGCGGGCCCAAGCGTGAAGCCGACCAGCGCGGCAGCGTGCTCTACACCTGGGACCCGTACAACGACCCGAGCATCCTCAAGCGGGACGGCGAGCTGCGCTGGAAGGACCTGGTGCCGGGCCAGACGCTCCGCGAGGAGCTGGACGAGTCGACCGGCCTGCGCTCGCTGGTGGTGACCGCCGACCCGGAGCGGGAACTGCACCCGTCGGTACTGGTCTACGGCAAGCGGGGCGGGGACCCGCAGGAATACACCCTGGCCGAGGGCTCGCGGATCATCTTCGGCTCACCCACGGACGTGGCCAGCCGGGCGATGGAGATCCCGGACGAGTCCAATCCATGGTCCTCGCGGTTCCACGTCGAGGAGAAGCCGGCCACCGAGGCCTGGCCCGGGAAGCCGAAGAAGGAAGTGCGCGACCGGATCGTGTGGCTCTCGCCCCCGGTGCCGGTGAGCAAGGGCGTCACGGTCACCAAGATCCCGCGGCAGGCGTACAAGACCCGGGACATCACGGGCGGCCTGCCGCGCGTGGCGGAGCTGTTCGAGGCCCGGCGCCCGAAGGACCCGGCGACCATTGCCGAGGTGGACGGCATCGTCAAGTTCGGCGAGATCAAGCGCGGCAAGCGCGAGATCTTCGTGGTGCCGGAGTCGGGCGAGCCGCAGACCTACGAGGTGGCGGCGGGCAAGCACCTCCGGGTGCACGAGGGCGACCGGGTGCGCGCGGGCGACCGCCTCACCGAGGGCCCGGTGAACCCGCACGACATCCTGCGGATCAAGGGTCCGCGCGCGGTGCAGGAGTACCTGCTGAACGAAGTGCAGGAGGTGTACCGCCTGCAGGGCGTGCGGATCAGCGACAAGCACATCGGCGTGATCGTGCGCCAGATGCTGCAGAAGGTGCGGGTCGAGGATCCGGGCGACACCGACTTCCTCGAGGGCGAGACGGTGGACAAGCTCACCTTCCGGGAGGAGATCGACCGGATGCTGCGCCGGAAGAGCAAGCCGGCCCAGGCCGAGCCGGTGCTGCTCGGCATCACCAAGGCGTCGCTCACGACCCAGTCGTTCATCTCGGCGGCCTCCTTCCAGGAGACCACCCGGGTGCTGACCGACGCTGCGATCCGCGGGGCCAAGGACGACCTCCTCGGCCTCAAGGAGAACATCATCATCGGGCACCTGATCCCGGCCGGCACCGGCATCTACCGGTATGCCGAGATCGAGATCGAGCCCCCCGAGGGCTTCGAGCCGCCGCCCGCGCCGCCGGAAGAGGCGCTGCCCGGCGTGGTGCCGGAGGCGATGGTGGGCGTGGTGGAGGACGGGTTGTGAGACGTGAGACGTGACGTAGAACGTACGACGTGAGACTTGAGCGGGGGGGCGGTCCCGGAGGGGGCCGCCCCCTCGTGTTTTCTGCCGGCCGGGCTCAGGGCACGATGCGGAGACGGGTCGGCGGAGTCTCGAGTGGGTCCCGGTCGGTGGGGAGCGAACCGGTGACCGTGTACTCGCCGGGTGGGATTGGCGCACCATGCTTCGAGGCCTGGTCCCAGGTGTCCTCGAAGGTGAGCGAGGCGCCCGGCTCGAGGACCCGGACTGCGAGGATCGCCGATACCGTGGCGCCCTCGAGCCGACGCCACACGATGGTGCCGTCCGGGCCCCGAATCGTGATGTCGAACGCGAGTGGCCGGCCCTGCAGGTACAACTGCAGGGGCCGGCCGCTGGTGTTGGCGAGGCGGAGGGCGATCGGGACCGGCTCCCCCGCCCGCACGCTGTCCGGCGCAGTCACCTGAAAGGTGAGCGTATCGCCCAGGAGGGCGCCGGACAGCATCAGGGTCCCGGCCAGGCTCAATGGGTGGTGAGCGCTCCCAGCTCCTGCTCCACGTTGGTGAGTGGGCTGTAGACGAAAAGGCGGGACCCGCTGCCGCCCCAGAGGATCCCCACGAGGGTCACGTTGTCACCACCGCCGATCGAGAAGACCGGGGAACCACTGTCGCCCGAGCCCACCGTTGCCGAGACGAAATTCTGGCAGAGCTGGGTGATGTTGGTCCCGGAGACGTTGGTGTTCACGCAGGTCTGGGTCACCTGGCCCTGGGACCAGCCGGTGGTACGACCGACCTTGTTCACTGTTTGGCCGGCTGCGACGCTTCCTTCACCCGTGATGGTGAAGTTCCCCGTGATGGTGAGGTCGCTCCGACGGGGGCGCTGGGTCTTCGCGATCCGGCCGAGGGTGAACTGGATGCCGCTGTTATAGGCGGCGCGCGAAGCGTCGCTGCGCCGGCACACGCGGCCGGCGGGGCACCCCGCGAGACTTGAAGAGTAGCCGGGGTCGGCCGCTTCCACCGCAATCACGGTCGGATCGGTGCTCTGGAGGGGCTGCCAGTACTGGGTGTTCTCGTCACCGCCCTGCACGTTGGTGCAGTGCGAGTTGGTAATGAATGAGCCCGAGCCACCGCCGACGTTGAACCCGAGGGTGCAGAGGAATCCGGGGAAGTTGATCTGCACGCCGCCGACAATCGGCCGCACCAACCCCTGGAGCGATGCCCCGCCGCCCGGCTTGGCCTTGGGCTTGGGATCGCCGACGGCGAAGCGCACCGGCTCGGTCTCGTCCACGATCACCGCGGCGGCGGGAATCCCGGCGCGCTGGAGCGCCGCCTGGATGCGTCCCTGCCCACCGCGCTCGACGCCGACACGCACGCGATTGCTGGCCTCGTCGGCATCGATGAACACCGCGCCGGCCTCGGCCAGCACCTCCGGGGTGGCCAGGTTCCGCCACTCCTCGAGCTCGGCCCAACCGAACGCGCCCGGGCGAACCTTGAGCGACGAAGCCGAGTGGCCGCGCTTCCTCAGGTACGGCTCGAGCGCGCGCTCGGCCCGGGACCGGTCGGCGGGTCCCTTCAGGTACATCGTGGGCACGCCCTGGTCATAGAAGAACCCGCCGAAACCGGGGACGGCCCCGGCGAGGGCGTTCGGGTCGTCGGCAGGGCCCTGCCGGGCCGCTACGGCGGCGAGGTCCGGCTCGTTGGGGGCGGCGGGGTCGGATGGGTCGGAACAGGCTGACAGCAGGAGTGCTCCGACGGCGAGTGTCCGGAGCGATGCACTCTCTCGCATGGATCTGTCCCTCGGCTCTGGGGGTGGCGTAGGGAGGCGATCGGGGTGAACAGGACATTATGGCCGAACCAAGCCAGAGTCTAGAACGCGGGATGCGTGCCGCTCGGAACCCCTTGCCGGGTGCGGTCCGTGGGGCGCATCGTAGCATCCACCCCACAGTCGGAGGCAACAATGGCGGACCAGGTGAAGCTCGCGAACTACTGCTACCTCAAGGTGCCGAGCCGTCCGGGCAGGGGTGCCGCGGTCCTCGACGCGCTGCGCGAGGCTGGGGTGGACCTGCTGGCGTTCACGGCGTTTCCCGACCGGGGAGGGAAGGCGCAGGTGGACCTCGTCACCAACGACATTGCCGGCGTGCGGCGCGTGGCGCGCCGGACCGGCTGGACCCTGAGCGCCCCGAAGAAGGTGTTCCTGGTTCACGGGGACGACCGGGTCGGCGCGGTATACCGGCACGTCTCCAGGCTCGCGGAGGCGCGGATCAACATCACCGCCGCCGATGCCGTCACGGCCGGGAAGGGGCGGTTCGGGATGATCCTGTGGGTCAAGCCGAAGGACCTTCGCCGTGCGGCAGCGGTCCTCGGCGCCAGGTAGCTACTTCCAGCGGAAGAGCCGCACCGCCAGCGGAAAGGAGAGCACCAGCCACCCGGTGATGACCGCGAGCTCGGGAGCGAGCTGCGGCAAACCCTCGCCCTGGAGCATCGAGGCCCGCAGCGCGTCGTTCACCGACGTGAGCGGCAGGGCCTTGATCAGGGGCTGGATCGCCTCGGGAAACCGCGAGGCCGAAAAGAACACCCCGGAAAAGATCCACATCGGGAGCATCGTCAGGTTCATCAGGCCCGAGACCCCTTCGACCGTGCGCGCCCGGGAGGCGAGCAGCACGCCGATCGAGGCGAAGGCCAGGGACGACAGCACGCAGATCGCGGCCAGCGACAGGACCGAGCCCCGGGCGGGGACCCCGAACGCCAGCATCGCGAACCCGAGGAAGAGCACGACTTCCGCCACCAGCCAGGCGAGGCGGGACAGGAGGAAGGACGCGAGGTACTGGGGCCGTGACATCGGGGTCGCGACCAGCCGCTTGAGCAGTTTCTTGCGCCGCGCGTCCACGATGGCGAATCCGATCCCCCAGATCCCGCTGCCCATCAGGTTCATCCCCAGCAGGCCGGGCACCAGGAAGTCGATGTAGCGGGCGCCGGGCTCGCTCACATGGGTGTCGGCGGTGGAGACCGGGTCCTGCCGCCCCGAGGCTCGCTGGAGGGCGTCGTCCGCGAGCAGGCGCGCGGAGCGACCCTCGGGGCGAAGCTCGTCGTAGCGATACTCCGCACGTCCGGGACCGCCGGGGAGGACGACAAGGTCGACCGTGCCGGCCGTAAGGGCGCGCTTGGCAGCGGCCTCATCCAGTTCGCGCACGAGGAGCCGGTCGTCCTCCCCGAGCGCCGCGGCGATGCGGTCCCCGTCCGGCAGCGAGGCGACGACTG
The DNA here is from genome assembly GCA_050733295.1 of Gemmatimonadales bacterium. Lineage (GTDB taxonomy): Bacteria > Gemmatimonadota > Gemmatimonadetes > Gemmatimonadales > GWC2-71-9 > JAICEH01. Next base: position 4,775 of record JBOHSQ010000030.1, on the reverse strand, counting down.
CCACAGGGGCCCGTTCCGGCGGGCGATTCCGGAATGCGATACCGAGCCCGGCCGCGAGCAGCACCGGGAAGACGAAGACCCAGAACACGGCCTCCGGCTCGCGCATGAACTCGCGGAAGCGCACCAAAGTCAGCTGGGCGAGCGGGTGGGCGCGCCAGCCGGACGCGGTTGTTGCGCGCGAGGCCACGTCACTCATCGCGCAGGTGCCTCCCGGTGAGCGACACGAAGACGTCCTCGAGCGTGGGAGAGTGGGTTCGCAGCTCGCTCAACTCGGCGCCCTGCCGGTGCAGTTCCGCGAGGATCGCGGGGACGGTGCGGTGCAGCTCCGTCACCTGCAGGCGCCAGGCGCCATCCTGGCTGAACACCCCCCGCACGCCGTCGATCCGCCCCAGGACGGCCTGGTCCAGCCCCGGCGTGTCGCTCACGCCGAACTCGAGCACGTGTTCCGCCCCGAGGGACGCGATGAGCTGACGGGGTGACCCGAGCGCGATGACCTTGCCGTGATCTATGACGGCGACCCGGTCGCAGAGGCGCTCGGCCTCCTCCATGTAGTGCGTCGTGAGGAGGATGGCGCGGCCGCCGGCCCGGAATCCCTCGATGACCTCCCACAACTGGCGCCGGGACTGGGGGTCGAGGCCGGTGGTGGGCTCGTCAAGGAAGAGCAGCTCGGGATCGCCCACCAGGGCGCAGGCCAGCGCGAGCCGCTGCTTCTGGCCGCCCGAGAGGGTGCCCACGCGCGCGCCGGACTTCTCCTCGAGCTGGACCATCGCCATGACCTGGGCCGGCGAGGGTCCCCGGCGGTAGAAGCTCCGGAACAGGTCCAGGGTCTCGGCGACGGTCAGCTTCTCGGAGAACTGGGTCTCCTGGAGCGATATGCCGAGGCGCTCGCGAAGGTCTCGATCGTCGGTGCCCCAGCGGCGGTCGAGGACGACCACCTCGCCGGCATCGGGGGCGGTCAGACCCTCGCAGATCTCGACGGTGGTGGTCTTCCCGGCTCCGTTGGGGCCGAGGAGCCCGAAGCACTCACCGTGCCGGACCTCGAGGTCGAGGCCATCCACGGCGACGACCTCGCCGAAGGCCTTGCGAAGGCCGCGGATGAAAAGGGCAGGGGGCACGCCCCAAGTCTAACCCGGGGCCGCTGCGGCAACGGGCACCGGCGGCCCGCGGGGGGGACATGGCCCCGGAACGCGGTGGACTGCGTTCAGTCAGTGAGAGCCCCTCCCGGAGCGCCACGTGCCCATTCATCCCGGACTGATGGCATTCCTGCTCGTGGTCCTTCCCGCGCGGGCGGCGAGCCAGGGGTACCAGCCCTCGCCCAAGGGCCTCCCGATCGAGCTCAAGGCCACGCCTGCCAAGGCGCTCCCGGGTGGCAGGGTCACCTTCTCGGGTGAGACCGGCCGCGCCGGCACCCGGCCTGTCGTCCTCGTCGTGGTCCCACCCGGCGGGGCAGCGGCAGAATCGCTGCGAGCCGTGCCGGGCAGCGGCGGTGCGTTCACGGCCACGTATCAGGTACCGAAGCGCCTGGGTACCTACCGAGTCAACGCCACCGCGCCGGACGGCAAGGGGAAGACCACCACGACCTTCGCGGCGGTGGCGGCCGCGGCGGTGCCGGCATCGGTCGCGTCGGCCGGCAGGGCGGTTGTCACCTCCACCACCAAGGCGGTGGACGCGGTGCGGGCGTCGCTCGCGAGCCAGCCGGCATCCCCGGCCCGGGACGCCGCGCTGGCGAAGCTCACTCCCGTCGAGGAGAAGCTGGCCGATGCGCCGAAGGCGATTGCCACCTTGCGGACGGAAATGACCAAGGTCTTCGAGGCGCGGGCGAAGGTCGCAGGCCCGATCCCCGACTGGGACCAGTACCAGGCCGAGCTCGACCAGTGGGAGGACGAGGCCAGGCGCGCCGCCGCGGACCTCTCGAAGCTCGCAGCCCGCAGCAAGGCCGGCGCCGAGCGTTGCGCCGCGATGGACGACCAGATCGAGACGCTCACGGCCGCCTCCGAGACGATGAGCCTGCTCACCGCCGTCACGGACAAGACGGTGGGGTTCTGGACCGACAAGATCCCGGGTGGGCTCGTGGCGCGGTCGACCGACCCGAAGCAGGTCACCAGCGGCGAGCAGTTCGCGCTGGTGCAGACGATGAAGCTGTCGGCCTCGGTCCTGACCGGCGGCGGGATGGGTCTGGTCGGCGCCATGCCCGGGCTGATTCTCGACGTGATCCAGTACCTGAAGAAGGAAGCATTCGACCGCTACTGCGAGAAGTTCGAGGGCCCGCTCACGATCACCTATGTGGCGGAGGCCTTTACCCGCAGCGGTGAGCCGATGTTCGACTACACCACCCGGATCGATGGGCGGCTGCTGCTCCTCTATCCCAAGGGCGCGTCGGGCGACGCCATCTCGCTGCGGGGTTACGTCGAGGGGGCGGGCCGCTTCAAGGTGGGCGGCAACCCCGCCCCGATCAGCCGGCTGGCGCCCGGGCCAACCCTGTACTTCACCACGAAGTCTCCCCCTGGCGGCCGGTACTGGAGCGAGCTCGGACGGCCGAACCAGGCGCTCCTGCCCCACACCTTCCGCATCCCGGTCGAGGGCATCCTGGCCGGCGATTCCATCGTCCTCAATCTTCGCGCGGCCGACCACGACTTCGGGCCGCTGATTCAGGGCAAGCTGGTCTGGGTGATCATGCCCACCGGCGGGCTGTGGCCCGAGGTGGTGGCGCCGACCTTCCGGCTGCAGCGGGCCCACCCGATCATCGAGCGCGCCTTGCGCAAGCGACCAGTGCTCCAGGTGCTGCAGGGGCCCAACGGGCTGCTGGCCGAGGGCACCTTCGTGCGCGATTCGAGTCAGCCGTCGGGGACCGCCCGCGCGCGCACCCGCATGACGATCCAGGCCTGCAACCCCGGATGCCTGCCGCTGCCGCTCCAACCGGGGAGCGGCCGATGACCCGGCTGCGCCGCTGTCCCGCGGCCCCGTGGTCGGGCGTGTTCCTTGCCGGCCTCGTGCTGGCGGCTTCCGCGAGCGCGCAGACCGTTGCCACGGTGCCCTTCGAGGCGGGGCTCCGCCTCAGCTACACCGTCAATGACCGACCCGACCAGCCCGACGCGGTCGCGCACCTCACGATCCTCTCGGCCGATCCCGAGGAAGCGCAGCTGCGGCTCCACTGGATGCGGGCCGGGCCGCCCGCGAAGTGGTACCAGTACGTCCGGCCGCTCTCGGCCGGGGAGCGTCGGTCGGCCACTGCCTTCCACATGTTCGCGGGAAGCACGGACCGCTCCGCCCACCGCGGCTACACCTGGCGCATGCTCTCGCGCCGCGTGCTCGAACGGCTGGTCCGGGACGGCGAGACGGAGGTCACCCTGCTCACCGGGCCCGCGGCGTCCCCGGTCACGGGCCGGCTGACCCGCGCCAGCCAGGTCTCGGTCCGGCACCCGGTCCTGCTCGACGGCCGTCCGGTGGAGCTGGCCGGGCTGCCGGTCCGCGGGCGGTTCCAGGCTCCCGGACTCGACACCCACCTCGACCTCCTCGTCCTCGCCGACACCGGGGCACCGTGGATCCTCCGCAGCGCCTGGGTGACGGACAAGGAGGGCGGCGACATCCGGGGTTCCGACCAACTCACCGAGATCACCACGCGACGTTCGAGCGACCAGGCCGCGCGGAGCCTGGAGGAGGAATGCTCGACGACACGGCACGACATCCTCTTCGCCACCGGCTCGGCCGAGCTCGACTCGGTGTCGGCGCCGGTGCTTGCGGGAATCGCGGCTGTCCTGCGACGGCATCCCGACTGGCAGCTTACCATCGTCGGCCACACCGACGGCATCGGGACTGCCAGTGACAACCTCGACCTCTCGCGGCGCCGGGCCGAGGCCGTGCGTGGCGCGCTCGTGTCCGACTACGGCATCCCGGCCGGGCGGCTCCGGGCCGAGGGCCGGGGCGAGACCCGCCCGGTGGCGGACAACTCGACCGCTGCGGGCCGGGCACGGAATCGCCGGGTGGACCTGGAGCGCGGATGCGCCCCGAAGGGAGGTACTCCATGACGAAGCTCGCGGCCGGCACGCTCGCCTGCCTCCTGATCGCCTGCGGAAAGGGCGAGGACAGGCGAGGCGAGGCCCCGGCACCCCCGGCCGCCGCCTCCGGGCCGGACCCCTGCACCCTGCTGTCGGCCGAGGAGATGGCGGCGCACCTCGGCCCGCCCGGGGAGTCACCCTACCGGGTGGATGGCGACCGCCGCGCCGATCCGAATGGGGACTGGTGCCTCTACCGCGCGGCGGATGGCCGCCACTTGCAGCTGTACGTGGACTGGACCGACGGACCGATGAGCTTCCGGATCATGGCCGGTACGGCAGACGCCGTCGAGGCAGTCCTGACCGGCGATGCGGGGGCCGCGGACACCCTCGAAGGCGCATGGGACAAGGCCGCATTCGGCTTCGGCCAGTTCGTCGCCCTCAAGGGGCCGACCTCGGTACAGCTCGATCCGCTCGGATCGCGCCTCGGCGGGCAGGCGCTGGCAAGGCTTGCCTCGCTCGCGCTCGGCCGGGTGGGGAGCCCGCTCGACTACGACGGGGCCGCCGCTGCCCGGCGGCACGCGCCGCCACCCAAGCCGGGGAATCCGTGCTCCCTGGTCACCCGGGCAGAGGCGGAGCGACTCATGGGGACGCTCGCGGGCGAGCCGGCGCCGACGCAGGACGGTGGCACCTGTCGCTTTCCGACTCCGCACACCTTCGGCGGGGAGCAGGTGGTGAACGAGCTGGAGGTGCAGTGGTCCGGCGGCTTCTACACCCTGGGGC
>JBOHSQ010000029.1:0-2731 GCA_050733295.1 Gemmatimonadales bacterium | reverse complement strand
GCGCGAGCGCCCCGACCCGCCGCCGCCGGGCCCACTTGCGCGCGCGATACACAGGCCCGTCGAGGCGCGCCCAGACCGGCTCGCCCGCGAGGTACCGCTCGAGGTCACGGCCGAGCGCTTCGGCGCCCGCGTAGCGACGGCTCGGTTCCTTCCTGAGGGCGGCCAGCGCAATCGTGTCCAGGTCGCCGCGCAGGCTGCGGCTCAGCTGGTTCGAGGTCGCGGCCCGCACTGCAGCCACCGCATCCGTGACCGCGGTGGATGGGGCGACGGGCTCGACCTCGGACACCATCCGGATCCACTCGATGGGGCTCTGGCCACCGGCCTCGAGCGGCCGCCTCCCGCACAGCAGCTCGAACAGGACCACGCCGAGCGCGTACACATCGCTCGCCGGCGTGACCGGCTCGTCCCGCAGCTGCTCGGGACTGGCGTATTCCGGTGTCCTGGGCGCGGGGCCGGTGAGGGTGAGCGGGGTGCCTTGGGTCGCGTCGGGTGCCCTCGATTTGGCGATGCCGAAATCCACCAGCTTCGCCTCGCCTGTCCCGGTCACCAGGATGTTCGCGGGCTTGAGGTCGCGGTGGATGACGCCGCGGGAGTGCGCGTACGCGGTCGCGTCGCAGACCTGCAGGAAGAGTCGCAGCCGTCCCGGGATCGGGACGCGGCGGGAATCGCACCACGCGACGAGCGGCGTCCCCTCGATGTACTCCATCGCGAGCCAGGGCTCGCCCAGCTCGGTGACTCCGCCGTCGAGCAGCCGGGCAATGTGGGGGTGCTCGAGCCGTGCCAGGACCCGCCCCTCGGCCAGGATGCGCTCGCGAAGCCGGGCGGCTTCGGGTGGGGCTGGGGGCGCCAGTTTCAGCGCGGCGCGCAGGTGGAACGGGCCGCCCTCGCGAACCGCCTCGTACACGGCGCCCATCCCGCCCCGGCCGACCTCCCGCAGGATCCGGTAGGGCCCGATGAGCCGGCCCACGGGCGAGGGGGCGCGAGGGGCCGCCTCGCGTTCCCACGGATCGGTGACCAGCGCGAGGGCGTTTCCGCCGAGGAAGTCGCCGGCGGCTTCCCCTGCCTGGAGCAGGGAGTCGACTACTCGCCGGAGCTCGGGATCGTCGGAGCACGCAGCGTCGAGGTAGGGCCGTCGGGCGGCCGGGTCGAGTTCGATCGCGTGATCGAACACCGGTTCGGCGCGACGCCACAGGTCGGCGGAGATCGATCGGTCCGGCATCGCCCCTCCCGCTCCACGTTAGCCCCGAATCAGGGGTCGGAACAGGGAGACGGGAGGCGACGCACGCAATGTGAGTCAGAGCCGGCCGGCCACCAGCCGGGCGAGCTCCGCAGCGGGTGCCCATTCGCGGTCGCCGGCCCCGGGGTCCGTCGAGACCGAGACCACCATCATCCAGTGGGGGGCGACGTACGCCGTGAGCTGGCGCATCTCCGGCGACCAGTACGCAACCTGACCGACGCCGGGCACCGGCTCGCTCCGCTCGATCACCTTCGCCGCTTCCTCCGCGAGCTCCCGGAAATCGGCGTCGTCCTGTTCCGTCACCGCCCTCCGCGCGGCCGCGCGCACCGCCTCCATGGAGGTCGGCACCGCCTCGCCTGGCGCGCGCCGCACCAGGACACTGGCCGACCGGCTCGACCCGGCGGCCATGTACATGCAGTGCGACAGCGCCCGCCCGCTCGCCGTATCGTGCACGTCGGTGCCCCGGTTGGGCTCACCCACGGGGCCGCCCAGCAGCCGCTCCGCATCCGCCTTGGGGAACAGCGCGCAGGCATCCACCTGACCCCGGCCGGCTTCACTGGCCGGAGCGCGCTGTTCGCCTCCACCGCACGCCGCCACCACGCACGGCAGCAGCAACGTCAAGAGCAGTGATCGCATGACGCCCTCCTTGACCCGACTGCTTCGTTCTCTACCTTGGCAACGTGACCGCCGACGACGTGGCCGAGCTTCTGGACCGGCTCAGGACCGGTGACCCGGAAGCCCTGGGACAGCTCTTCCCCCTCGTCTACCAGGAACTCCGGGAGCGGGCCCACCACCAGCTTGTCCGCAGCCCTGCGGAGGCTACCCTGGACACGACGGGCCTGGTCCACGAGACCTACCTCAAGTTCGCCGGGAGCAGCGAGCACAGCTGGAACGACCGGGTCCACTTCCTCGCGGTCGCCTCCCGCGCCATGCGGCAGCTGCTGGTGGACCGGGCGCGCCGGCGACTCGCGGACAAGCGGGGCGGCGGCGCTCACCCCGTCTCCCTCGACCCGGGCCGCGTACCCGCTCCCGAACGGGCCGCGGACATGGTCGCCCTGGATGAGGCCCTCGAGCGACTGGCCCGCCTCGACGACCGCCTGGCGCGGACCGTGGAGTTGCGGTTCTTCGGCGGCCTCACGGTGGAGGAGACGGCGGCGGTACTCGGCAGCTCGCCGCGAACCGTCAAGCGCGACTGGCGGAAGGCCCGGGCCATCCTCTATCGGGAGCTTCGGGGCGCGTCCTGAACCCGGCGGCTCGCGATCCGGAGCAGCTCCCTCGCCTGGTCCTCCCCGAATCCCCCGATGCCGTGTCCCGCAGTCTGCAGCAGGACATCGTTGCTGACCGCCATCATCACTCCGCCCATGATCGGCTGGTACTCATCCCATGGTTCGTCCGGACCGCCGGGCTTCCCGGCCACCGGCGGGACGTCGTCGCCGAACTCGCGCTCCATCATCGTGGTGGCGAGTCCCATGGCTTGACGGTTCTGCCCCAGGG
>JBOHSQ010000028.1:0-39908 GCA_050733295.1 Gemmatimonadales bacterium | reverse complement strand
CGCGGCATCCGGCCTGCGAGGAAGGCGAACCGGCCGGCCTCGACGGCATGGCGCATCGCCGTCGCCATCCTCACCGGGTCCGCCGCCTCGGCCAGCGCGGTGTTCATCAGGATCCCGTCTACGCCCTGCTCCATCGTGAGGCACGCGTCGGACGCGGTGCCGACTCCGGCATCCACGATTACCGGGACCTTGAGCCGCTTCTTGATGGTGCGAATGGAGTACGGATTGAGGAGCCCGAGGCCGCTGCCGATGGGCGAAGCCAGCGGCATCACCGCCACCGCTCCCGCCGCCTCCAGCCGCAGCGCGGTGATCAGGTCGTCGTTGGTGTAGGCCATCACCTTGAAGCCCTCGGCGACCAGCGTCCGCGTGGCTGCCAGCAGGCCGTCCACGTCGGGGAGCAGGGTCTCGCGATCGCCGATCACCTCGAGCTTCACGAACTCGTTGAATCCGGCCTCGCGGGCCAGCCGTACATAGCGCACCGCCTCGCCCGCGTCGTAACAACCGGCGGTGTTGGCCAGGAGGAAGAAGTGATCCGGGTCGAGGTGATGCAGCAGCCCCTCGGCATTGGCGCGGTTCAGGTCCACCCGCCGCACCGCGACGGTCACGACCTCGGCGCCCGACGCCTCGATCGCGGCGACCATTTCCGCGGAGGAGCGGTACTTCCCCGTGCCGACGAGGAGCCGCGAGCGGAACTCGCGCCCGTCGATGACCAGGGGAAGGTCAGTCGATGTCCGGATTGCAGTCGCCATGCGTTACCGTCCTTCAGCCGCCACCCACGAAATGTACCAGTTCCAGCACGTCGCCGTCTTCGACCGGGGTCCGGTCCAGGTCGGGGCGCCGGACGATCTCTCGATTCCGCTCCACGACGATCATGCGCGGGTCGAGTCCGAGCGACTCGATGAGCCCTGTGAGCGAGGCGGGGCGGGGAAGGCTCCGGGCCTCGCCGTTCAGCGTGATGCGGATGTCGCTCACGTCTCGCTCCAGGGCTCGAGAAACGCGACCGCTGCGGCGTAGGGATCGTCCGAACCCCAGAGTGCGCTGATGGCGGCGACGCCCCAGGCACCGGCCTCGCGTGCCGCGACGGCCCGGCCGGGAGTCATGCCGCCGATGGCGACCACCGGCTTTCCGAGGCCCGCCGACCACTCCAGCAACGGCAGCCCGACGGCCGGCCGGCCTGGATGCGAGACGGATTCGAACACCGATCCCACCATGAGGAAGTCTGCGCCGTCGTCGATGGCTCGGCGGGCCTCGTCCCTGTCATGCACCGACCTGCCGAGCCATCCGCGGGAGAAGACCCTGCGCGCGTCGCCCGGGTCGAGATCGTCGGTACCGAGCATGACGCCGTGGGCCCCGAGCGCTGCCGCGATGTCGGGCCGAGCGTTCACGAATACCGCTGCTTCCGGCGGCGTGGCGAGCGAGAGGAACCTGGCGGCAAGGCGGCTGAGCGCCTCGCCTCCGAGCACGCGCCCTCGCGCGTGAAGGGCGACCGGCGGTCCCGCGGCCGCGATCGCAGCAGCCCGCACGCCGAGGTCGGGCAGCATTGCGATGCGTTCGTCCGTGACGGCGTGCAGGCGGGGGAGCGGCCTCACGCGAAACGGCCCCCCTCCGCCACGCCGCGCCCGCGCACCCATTCGGCGACGGGCATCCTCCGCTTGCCCGCGGGCTGGACCTCGCGGATCTCCACGGCCCCCTCTCCCGTGGCGACCCTGAGCGTGTCCCCGGCCGCGAGCACGGTTCCGGGGCTGCCCGAACCCGCCACCGGACGCGCCCGGTGGAACTTGACCGTCTGCCCGTCGAGCGGGGCCCACGCGCCCGGCACGGGGTCGAACGCGCGGATCGCGCGCGCCAGGCTCGTGGCTGGAGTCCGCCAGTCGAGCCGGGCGACCTCGCGGGAGATCTTGGGCGCGAGCGTCGCGGCCGAACCGTCCTGCGGCTCGAAGTATGCCTCACCCTTGGCGATCAACTCAACCGACTCGAGCAGGGCCTGCGCCCCGAGCTGGGCGAGCCGATCGGCCAGTTCGCCTGCGGTTTCCTCTTTGCCAACCGGTGTCGGCTCGCGGAGCAGCACCGGGCCCGAGTCGAGGCCTGCCTCCATCTGCATCACGCTGATGCCGGCGAGTGTGTCGCCGGCGAGAATCGTCGCCTGGATCGGTCCCGCACCGCGCCACCGGGGCAGAAGCGAGGCGTGCACGTTGATCATCCCCTTCGGGGGGATCGCCAGGATCTCCGGCCGGAGGATGTGCCCGTAGGCGACGACCACGCCCAGGTCCGCCTGGGCGCGGCGGAGCGTCTCGGCAAAGAGGTCGCCCACCGGCCGGTCGGGTTGATGGACTGGGATACGGTGCGACCGCGCGACTTCCTTCACCGGCGACGGCACGAGGATCGAGCGAGAGCGGCCCTGGGGCCTGTCGGGCTGAGTCACCACCGCCGCGACGTCGTGGCCGGCGTCGAGCAGTGATCGGAGGGTCGGCACCGCGAAGGCCGGCGTGCCGAAGAACAGCACCCGCATCAGGCCGGCCGGCTGGACTTGGGCTCTGGGAGCGTCGTCAGCGACTTGTCGTCGCGGTGGGCCTTGCGGTACTTCGCGAGGAGGAGGGAGCGCTTCATGACGCTGACGCGGTCGAGGAAGAGCACCCCGTCGAGGTGGTCCACCTCGTGCTGGATCGCGCGGGCCTTGAGGCCAGTGGCCTCCATCCGGAAGGGCCGCCCCTCCCGGTCGAGCGCCTCGACGACGACACGCTCGGGGCGGGTCACGTCGGCGTAGGTGTCGGGAATGCTGAGGCATCCCTCCTCGGCCGAGGACCGGCCGCTGGCCTCGACGATCACCGGGTTCACCAGGACGAAGCGCTCGCCATCCGCGTCGACCACGGCCACCCGCGTCGCCACCCCGACCTGGTTGGCTGCGAGCCCCACGCCCTCGGCCGCATCCATCGTCTCGAACAGGTCGTCGATCAAGCGCCGGAGCTCGTCATCCACGACGGGAGCCTCGGCGCTCCGCTCGCGAAGCACCGGGGAGCCGAGGAGGTGGATCGGGCGGATGGTCATCAGCTGGTGGTGGGGGCGGCCTCGCCGCCCACCTGCACGATGCGCTGGCGGTACACCACCACCGAGGCGGTGCCCGACTCGATGGTGATCCGGTCTTCCTTGATGTCGCGCACCTTGCCCATCAGGCCACCGGCGGTGACGACCTCGTCACCCTTCTTCAGGGCTGCAAGGAGCTGGGCGTGCTTCTTCCGAGCCTGGGCCTGGGGCCGGAGGATGAGGAAGTAGAAGACGCCGAAGATCAGGAGGATCTGGAGCAGCAGGAACCCCATGCCGCCCCCGCGTCCGTTGGTCGGCGCCACCAGTGCCACCGCAATGAGGTTCACGTCGCTCCCCGTTCGTGGTATCGCCGGAGCCATTCCGGCTTCCAGCGGTCGAAGGTCCCGTCGATGATGTGCGCCCGCGCCTGCTCCGTCAGCCGGACCAGGAACCGCACGTTGTGCAGTGCCACCAGCCGGAGCCCGAGGATCTCGCCCGCCACGAACAGGTGGCGGAGGTAGGCCCGCGAGAACCCGGTGCAGGTCTCACAGTCACACTCGGGATCGAGCGGGCCGCGCGAGGTGCGGTGCGCGGCGCCCCGGACGTTCACCGGGCCCGCCATGGTCCAGGCCGAGCCGTGGCGACCATTTCGGGTGGGCGCAACGCAGTCGAACAGGTCCACGCCGCGGGCGATGCCCTCGAGCAGATCGGCCGGGAATCCGACGCCCATAAGATAACGCGGCACGTCGGCCGGCAGCGCCGGCGCGAGCAGCTCAAGCACCCGGTGCATGACGGGCTTGGGTTCGCCGACGGAGAGGCCGCCGATGGCCACGCCGGTCCACCGCCCGCGCTCGAGGGTGAGCTCGAGCGAGGCGAGGCGGAGGTCGTCGTGGATGCCACCCTGGACGATGGGCCAGAGCGTCTGTGCCGTCGCGGTGTCGCCGGCTGCCAGCTCGTCATGGCGCCGGCGGGAGCGCTCCAGCCAGCGGATGGTCCGCTCCATTCCCTCGCGGGCGAGGTCGTGCGAAGCCTGTCCGGGCACGACGTGGTCGAACGCCATCGCGATGTCGGCACCGAGTGCCCACTGGATCTCCATCGCGCGCTCGGGCGTGATGGACCGGAGCGAGCCGTCGACGTGACTGGTGAAGTCCACGCCCTCCTCGGAAATCCTGCGCATGCCCTCGAGGGAGAACACCTGGAATCCGCCGGAGTCCGTCAGCATGGGCCGGGGCCAGCGCACGAACTCGTGGAGGCCGCCGAGGGTGCGCACGACCTCTTCGCCCGGCCGGAGGTGCAGGTGATAGGTGTTGCCGAGGATGATCTCGGCGCCGGTGCGCCGGACCTCCTCGGGATGCAGGCCGCGCACGGCGCCGAGCGTGCCCACGGGCATGAATGCCGGCGTGCGCACGTCGCCGTGCGGTAGTCGGAGCGTGCCGGCGCGGGCCTGGCCGTGGTTGGCCTGGAGGGAGAAGGCGAAGGGCCTCACATGATCACCATCGCATCACCGTAGCTGTAGAACCGGTAGCGCTGCTTCACCGCGTGCACGTAAGCCGCCCGGATGAGCGCATACCCGGCGAAGGCGGCGACGAGCAGGAGCAGGGTGGAGCGCGGGAGGTGGAAGTTGGTCACCAGCCGGTCCACCGCCCGGAACCGGTACCCCGGCGTGATGAGCAACCGGGTCTCGGCCGAGCCGCTCCGCAGGGATCCGTCGTCGCGTGCGGCACTCTCCAGGGCGCGGACGACGGTTGTTCCCACCGCCCATATCCGGCACCCGCGTGCGCGAACCTCGCCCACCGCGTCCGCCAGGGCCGCGGGAATGTCATAGTGCTCGGGATGCATCGGGTGCCGGGAGTAATCCGCCTCCTCGATCGGCTTGAAGGTCCCGGGTCCCACCTCGAGGTCGAGCCGACCGATTCTCACGCCGCCGGCCTGGAGGCGGGTCAGCATTTCGGGCGTGAAATGCAGTCCCGCGGTCGGCGCCGCGACGCTCCCCTCCCGCTGGGCGAAGACGGTCTGGTACCGCTCCTCGTCCTCCGCGGTCGGCGGCCGGTCGATGTAAGGAGGAAGCGGGAGCGCCCCCGCCACGCGCATCGCGGCATCCGCGTCTCCCCCGACAACCCTCACCCGGCGATATCCCTCCGGGAGCACTTCCACGACCTCGATCTCCAGCCCTTCACCGAGATAGACCCGCTTCCCGGGTCGGAGCGCGCCGCCGGGCTTCCCCAGCGCCACCCAGGTGCCATCGCCCGCAGGGTGGATCAGCAACACCTCTGCCGGTGCGCCGGAGGGACGCGAGCCGAGCAGGCGCGCATGCCGAACACGGGTGGTATTCAGTACCAGGAGGTCGCCGGGCTCGGGGAGGGCGGGGAAGTCGGCGAAGCGCTGGTCCGCCAGCCCTTCACTCTGTCGCCGGACTACCAGCATCCGACTGTCGCCTCTGCGCTCGGTGGGCCGCTGGGCGATCAGCTCGGGCGGGAGGTCGTAATCGAAGTCCGCCGTCCGGAACTGGCGGTCAGCCGGCAAAGAGGGTGTTCTGGCTCGCGGGCGGAGTGAAGCCGAATCGCCGGTATGCGAGTGCGGTGGCCTGGCGCCCGCGAGGCGTGCGTTCCAGGAACCCCTGCTGGAGGAGGTAGGGCTCGTACACCTCCTCGAGCGTGCCTGCGTCCTCACCCACGGCGGCGGCGACGGTGTTGAGTCCCACCGGGCCCCCGCCGAACTTCTCGATGATCGTCGTGAGGATGCGTGCGTCCATGTCGTCGAGCCCGAATTCGTCCACGTTGAGGCGGGCGAGGGACTCCCGGGCGAGGTCGGTACTGATGCGCCCGTCGGCCCGCACCTGGACGTAGTCACGGACCCGGCGGAGGAGCCGATTGGCCACCCGGGGCGTGCCGCGGCTCCTGCGTGCGATCTCGAGTGTGGCTTCTTCTTCGATGGGCACCTGGAGCAGCCGGGCCGAACGGGTGACGATCCGGGCGAGGTCTTCCGGCGGATAGAACCCGAGCCGCTCCACCATGCCGAATCGCGCCCGCATCGGGGGCGTGAGCAGGCCGAAGCGGGTGGTGGCTCCCACCAGCGTGAACGGCTCCAACGACATCGGGATCGTCTGGGCATTCGGGCCGTCGGCGATCCGGACGTCGACCCGGAAGTCTTCCATCGCCGGGTAGAGGTATTCCTCGATCGCCGGGCGCAGCCGGTGCACCTCGTCGATGAACAGGATGTCTCCGGGGCCCAGGCCCGTCAGCATCCCCACCAGATCGCCGGGCCGCTCCAGCACCGGCCCCGACGTGGAGCGGAACTGGGTGCCCATTTCCCGCGCCACGAGGGCGGCGAGGGTGGTCTTCCCCAGGCCTGGCGGACCGAAGAACAGGACGTGATCGAGGGCCTCGCCGCGCTGACGCGCCGCGTCGATGGCGATCCGGAGCGAGGCCCGGACCTGCTCCTGCCCCACGAACTCCTCCAGCCGGGATGGCCTGAGCGCCGCCTCCGGTGCGGAGTCGTCGGGAAGGACGTCGGGGGTCGTGATCTCGAGACGGCTGGACATGGACTGCGCCTCAGGTGGCCTTGGCGTCCCACCTCACCGGCCTGGTGGTTGGCGCCACCAGGTGCTTCGCGTGGCAGGCGACGCAGCGATCCGCCACCTGCGTGGCATTCATCGGGACGAGCTTGCGATTGGTCACGCCGCAGCGGGTGCAGTTCCACTCGGCGGTTCGGGCAAGCACGGGCATCAACGCCCTCCCTTCGGGGCCAGGGACTGGAGCGCACGCCGCACCAGCGCAGCGCTCTCGGCAACGTGTCCGTCGGCGAGCGCGCGGCGCACGGCGTCGTCGGCCTCCTGCGCGGAAAAGCCCAGCGAAACCAGCGCGCGCGCCGCTTCTTCGGCGCCGCCAGCGGGCCTCGGGGCCAGCGTGACCTCGGCGAATCGGTCCCGCAGCTCGAGGACGAGTCGCTCGGCCTTCTTCCTGCCTACCCCGGACACCGTGCTCAAGGCAGCGAGGTCACGATCCCGGATGCTGCGCACCGTCCGCTCGGGACCGAGGGTGGACAGCATCGCCAGGGCCAGCTTGGGGCCGAAGCCCGCGGCCTCGAGCAGCCGCCGGAACACCGCGCGCTCTTCCGGCTGGTCGAAGCCGAAGAGCAGCCAGCCGTCCTCGCGCACCACCAGCTCGGTGTGCAGGCTCACCCTCCCGCCCGGCGCCGGCAGCCGGGCCGCGACGCCGAGCGGCACGTGCACCACGTAGCCCACGCCGCCGTCGGTGTGCAGCAGGGCCTCCTCCCCGTCGAGGGCCGCGAGCGTGCCCGTGAGGCTCGCGATCACTTCCCGGAAGCCCGCATCACTCGCCGCACCACCGCGGGCCGCGCCGCGAGGACGAGGTGCGCCAGCGCCAGTGCGACACCGTCCGCGGCGTCGGGAGGCGACGGCGCGCGCTCCAATCGGAGCAGCTTGGCCACCATCCACCCCACCTGCGCCTTGGTGGCCTCACCCCGTCCAACGACGGCCTGCTTCACCAGGCGCGGGGCGTACTCGAACACGTCGAGTCCAGCTTCCGCCGCGGTCAGAATCACCACCCCGCGGGCGTGACCCAGCACGACGGTGCTGCGGGCGTTCCGCCCGAAGAAGATGCCTTCGACCGAGACGACGTCGGGCCGATGGCGCGCCAGCAGCGCGCCGAGGTCGCGATGGATGGCCAGGAGCCTGCCCGAGAGCGGGCCATCTCCGGCCCGCACGACCCCGCACTCGACCAGTCGTGCCGATCCCAGGCGGGCGGGAACGCCCTCGACTACCCCGTAGCCGGTGACGGCGGAGCCGGGGTCGATGCCGAGCACTTTCACGTGGGACGACCGCTCAGGCGGACGCCTCGATCATCGAGGCGTCAATATCGAAGTTGGAGAAGACCTTCGAGACATCGTCCAGCTCCTCGAGGACCTCCAGCAGCCGCAGCAGCTGGCTCGCATCCTTCCCCTCGAGCTTGACCGCAGTCTTCGGCATCATCGCGAGGCCCGCCTCGACGAACCGGTAGCCGCGTGCGCGCAACGCGTCCTGCACCGCGTTCAGATCGTTGGGAGCGGTCGTGACGAGGTACTCCTCACCCTCTGGCGTGAAGTCCTCGGCCCCCGCGTCGAGTGCGTCCTCCAGGGCGCGGTCCTCGGGGTACTGGGTGGCGTCGAGCGTCAGGTGTCCCTTGCGCTCGAACATCCAGGCCACGGAGTTGGACGCCCCCAGGTTGCCGCCGTTGCGGCTGAACGCGTGCCGGACCTCGGCCACGGTCCGGTTTGCATTGTCGGTGGTCGCTTCGACGAAGATGGCTGCGCCGCCCGGGCCATATCCTTCGTACGCTACCTCTTCATAGATGGCGCCCTCGAGTTCACCGGTGCCCTTCTTGATGGCCCGGTCGATGTTGTCGTTGGGCATGTTGACCGCCCGCGCCGCGTCGATCGCCGTCCGGAGCCGTGGGTTGCCCGCCGGGTCGCCGCCGCCGGCCTTCGCGGCCACAGTGATCTCCCGGATGACCTTGGTCCACGCGGAGGCGCGCTTCGCGTCGGTCGCGGCCTTCTTGTGCTTGATCTGCTTCCACTTGCTGTGGCCGGCCATCGTCCTTCTCCAATGCGTCGCGAACGGCGAAATCTAGGGCCCGCACGGGTGCGGCGGCAGGGCGCGCCGCTTGACCGCTCCTCCCAGCCCGGCTAGTCTCCGCGCCCTATGCCCCGTCCCGTGGTCCTCCTCACGCTCACGCTCGCCGGGCTCGCCGCCTGCCAGGATGAGGCGCCGCCCGTGCCGCCCTCGGTTGCAGCCGCGTTCCCCGAACTTCCGCTGCCGCCGAATCCGTCCTATGTCTCCCGCGGCGGGGGAGCCGATGCGCTCACCATCCGGCTCCGCTCGGCGGCGCCGTACGATCTGGTCCGGGGGTACTATCTCGGCATTTTCAAGGCTGCGCCGTGGGCGCTGAGGAATGAGGCGAAGGATCCGAGCGGGGGGACGGTGCTCTACGCCGAGCGCGCCGGCCGGCCGATCTGGGTGCGGCTCCGCCCCGACGGTGACTCCCACACTCACGTCGAGCTGACCGGTGCGGCCGCGAAGCCGGGTCCCCGGGCGGGCAGCGCTGAGCCAGCTGACACCCCGCCGGCAGACTCGGCCGCGCACTAAACTCGCCGGCCGGATTCCCTCCGCTTGGACCGCCGCGGGCCGCCCTCAGGGGTTGCCCGCGGCAACTGTTCTGGCGCGCTGGGCGGCGCTGGCCACCGCCTGGGCGGCCTCCACGCCGGCTCCTTCCCGGGCGGGGGCTACCAGTTGGGCGAGTGCGGTGGCAGCGGAGGAAGGGCGGGGCTCCCGCAGTTCTGTGAGCGCCGCCGAGACCGCCCGCCGGAGGGGGGTCGGAAGCGTCAGGCTGGAGAGTCGGTGCTCCAGGGCGGCGACGCGCCGGCGGTGAGCACGCTCGCCGATGGGAGGCTCGAGCAGCAGCCCCTCGGCGACGCGGCAGACCAGCCAGAGGGCGAACAACCCCTCACGCCGGGGTCCGCGGACGGCCTCGGACAGCAGGTCGAGCAGCCGGGTCTCCGTGGGGGTCACCGCCTCAGCCCCCCAGCGACTCGAGCGCGGCCGCGACCTCCGTGGGCAGGATGTCGCGCAGGCAGCGGTGGTGGCCCAACGGGCAGTCGGGACCTCCGTGGTAGCTGCAGGGCCTGCAGTCGAGCTCCCGCTCGAGGATGATCGCCCGGGCACGGTAGGGGGTGAAGCCGAAGTGCCTGACTGTGGGCCCGAAGAGCGCGACCACCGGGATCCCCACCCCGGTCGCCATGTGCATCACCCCCGTATCGCCCGCGGCCGCCACGGTGCTCGCGGACAGCAGTCCGCCGGTTCCCTGGAGACTGGCCTCGCCCGCCGCCGAGGCCGCGCGCTCTCCACCAACCGCCGAGATCGCCTGGGCCAGGTCTCGGTCCTCCGGTCCGCCCAGCACGACGACGTCGCGGTCGCGAGCGGTCAGGTCTGCCACCAGCGCCTTCCACGCCTCGATCGGCCAGCGCTTGGTGGCGTGGGTCGCTCCCGGCGCCACCACGACCAGCCTCCTGCGCATCCCGAGGTGGCGGATGCCGAGCCAGGTCCGCGCCCACGCGATCTCCCGCGCGTCGAGCCCGAACTCGGGAGGCCCGCCGTCCGGCACGATATCCAGGCCGGCCGCGGCCTGGAAGTAGCGCTCGGCGACGGGTGGCGTGCCGGCGGGGTATCGATCCTCCTTGCGGCGCACCAGCCGACGCCTCGCCGCGCGGAAGTGGGGGTAGCCTCTCCACTGTCCTGGAACCATGAGGCGCAGGGCCGCCGTTCGCAGGTTGCCGTGGAGGTCGAGCAGGTGGGTGAAGCGCGTTTTCCGGATCCGGTCGGCGAGGTCCCGGAGGTCCTCGGAAGGCTCGAGGGCCAGGACCGCGTCGAGGTGCGGGTTGTGGGTCAGCAGCGGCGCCAGTGGACGCTTGGTGGCCGCCGCGAGATAGGCCCACGGGTACCGGCTCCTGAGCGCGCGAATGAGCGGCGTCGTGAGCAGCACGTCGCCGATGGCGCTGAACCGGACGAGCAGGATGCGAAGCGGAGCCGCAGGCACTGGGGAACAAGGTATCCCGCCGGGCAACAGGCGGTAAGCTGGGCGCCGCCCCTGCTTTCCGCTCCCCGCTCCCCGCTTACCTTTCAGTCATGCCCCGCCCGAAGAGCATTCTCTGGGTCGATGACGAGATCGAGAGCCTCACCTCCCAGATCCTCTTCCTGGAGGAACAGGGCTTCACGGTCGAGCGCGCCACCAACGGCGATGACGCCCTGGCACTGCTGCAGCGCCAGCCCTACGGCATCGTGCTGCTGGACGAGCACATGCCCGGGCGGCGGGGGCTCGAGATCTTCCGGGCGATCCGCGAGTCGGACCAATCCCTCCCCGTGGTGATGGTGACGAAGAGCGAGGAGGTCGCGACACTCCGCGACGCCATCGGGGTCGAGGTCTCCGACTACCTCATCAAGCCGGTCAACCCTCGGCAGATCCTGTCAGTCGTCACCAGGCTGCTGGAGGGAGACCGGATCCGGCAGCAGCGGCTCTCGCGCGACTTCGCGACCCGCTTCCGCGATCTCGAGGCGCGGCGCGGCGGGGATCTCGGCTGGCGGGAATGGATCGACCTCGTGAGCGAGCTCGCCGAATGGGAGGTGCGGCTCGGCCACGCAGACGAGCCGGGCCTCCAGGATGCGCTCGCGACCCTGCAGGTCTCACTGCGTCAGGATTTCGCCCGGTTCCTCGCCGCGAACTACCCGCGCTGGCTGGGGTCAAGCGGGGGCGACCGCCCGCCACTGTCGGTGGACGTCGGGGCCGAGTTCCTCCGTCCCGTGCTCGAGGCCGAGGGCCGCGCGCTGCTCATCGTGGTCGACTGCCTCCGCCTCGACCAGTGGGCCATGCTTCGCCCGCTGGTGGGCGGCCAGTTCGACCTCGAGACCGCTCACTACCTCTCGATTCTTCCGACCGCCACGCCCTACGCGCGGAATGCGATCTTCAGCGGCTGGTTCCCGGTGGAACTGGCGGAGCGGCGGCCGGAAGTGTGGCGGGGCCAGGAGGAGGGCGGGCTCAACGCCTTCGAGGCGGAGCTGCTGACGGAGCAGTTGCGGGAGCTCACGGGGCGCGACATTCCCGTCCACTACGAGAAGGTCTTCACCTCGGCGGACGGGGAACAGCTGCTGCGCCGGCTGCCGGGGCATCTGGCCCGGAACGGAGTGACCGCGCTTGTCTTCAACTTCGTGGACCAGCTCACCCACGGCCGCACGGAGAACTCCACGCTGTACGAAGTGGCGCGCGACGCCTCGGCCCTTCGCAACCTGACCCGCACATGGTACGAGCGCTCGCCGTTGCGCCAGGCGCTGCGTGAGGCCGAACGGCGCCGCGTCCCGGTGCTCCTCACCACCGATCACGGCTCGATCCACTGCCACACGCCGGCGACGCTCTACGCCCGGCGCGACGCGACCTCCCATCTCCGCTACAAGTTCGGCGAGGACCTGCGGCCCGAGGATCCCGAGGCCGCCATCGTGGTCGACGACCTGCGCGGGTACGGCCTCCCGGCCAGGACTCCCACGACCCGCCTCGCGCTCGCCACGGGTGACCGCTTCTTCGTCTATCCCACCAAGCTCCGGGAATACCAGGCCCGGTATCGCGGGGCATTCCTGCACGGGGGCGTTTCCCCCGAGGAGGTCATCCTGCCGATCGCACTCCTCACGCCACGGAGGAGTTGAGGAGTGGAGACGCTGCGGCGGCTGCTGCCGTACCTCCGGCCCTATCGCGGCCTGTTCGCCCTGAGTGTCGTCACCACCCTGCTGGCCTCCGTTCTGGACGGCTTCACGGTGGTCGTGCTGGTCCCGCTCCTCAAGCACCTCTTCGGCACGGCGGGCGTGCTGCGCACCGGTTCCACCCAGCTCGAGGAGCTGATGGACCGGGTGATCGGCCCGCTGCTCTCGGGTGCATCGCCGGACCAGGCGGTGGCCCGCATCGTGGTCATCCTGGTGGTGGGCCTGCTGCTCAAGAACGCCATGGCCTACGCGACCACCCAGCTCAGGGTGCGCATCCAGGAGGGGCTGGTCCGCGACATCCGGGTGGACCTCTTCCGGCACCTGCTGGTGCTTCCCCTGGGCTTCTTCCAGCGCACCCGCGGCGGGCAGATCGTGTCCACCGTGATCACCGAGGTGGACCAGGCCAAGGGCGTGGTCACCGCATCCCTCACGGCCTTCTTCGAGAACCTCGTCGTCATCGCCGTGACGCTGGTGGTCCTCGGCCTCACCTCGTGGCGGCTCACGCTGGTCTTCCTCGCCGCGGCCCCGATCCTGGTCATCGGAATCCAGGCGCTGCTCCAGCGTCTCCGTCGCCACTCCCGGGCCCGCGCCAAGGAACGTGGCTCCATCACCGCCTACCTGGCCGAGCGCATGGGCGCGATCAAGCTGATCCGCGGCTACGGCGAGGAGGAGCGGGAGTCGGCCTCCTTCGATTCGCAGGCGGACACCTACCGCAAGCGGGTGATCCGCACCCAGCGCTACTCCTCGCTCACCAGCCCCGTGAGCGAGGTGTTTGGCGGGCTGATGCTGATCCTGGTGATCTGGGCCGCCACGAAGCCGGGGCTGGTTGGCGGCCCGCCGCTGACGGCCGAGGCGACGATCGTGTTCCTGGTTGCCGCCCTTCGGCTGATGCGCCCGCTCAAGGCGCTGAGCCAGTTCCCCGCCGCGCTCGCGCTGGCGCTGGGCAGCGCCGAGCAGGTCTTCAGCCTGCTCGACACCGCGGCCGGCGAGGCGCCGGCGCCCGGCGAGGGGACGGCGCGATTCCAGCGCGAGCTCGCCTTCGAAGGGGTCGGGTTCAGCTACGACGGCGAGCAGCCAGTCCTCAGGGACGTGAGCTTCACCCTCCCGAGGGGTCGCGTGGCGGCGCTGGTCGGCCCGTCCGGGGCGGGAAAGACCACGCTCGCGGACCTGCTGCCCCGGTTCTACGACCCGACGGGGGGCCGCATTGCCATGGACGGAGTGCCGCTCACCCGGCTGTCGCGCGGGTCCATCCGTGACCTGATGGGCATCGTGGGCCAGGAGACGGTCCTGCTCAACGACACGGTACACGTGAACATCGCGTACGGCTCGCCCGAGGCCACCCGGGCCGAGGTGGAGGCGGCTGCGAAGGCCGCCAATGCCGACGACTTCATCCGGCAGCTTCCCGAGGGATACGACACGATGCTGGGTGAACGGGGAACACGGCTCTCCGGAGGGCAGCGGCAGCGCATCGCGATCGCGCGCGCACTCCTCCGCGACTCGCCCATCCTCATCCTCGACGAGGCCACCAGCGCGCTCGACACGGAGTCGGAGCGGCTGGTGCAGCAGGCGATCGACCGGCTGATGGCGGACCGCACGGTCCTGGTCATCGCCCACCGGCTCGCCACGGTGCGGAACGCGGACGAGATCCTCGTGCTCGAGGAAGGCCGGCTCACCGAACAGGGCCCACACGACCAGCTCTACGCGCGGGGCGGCACATACCGGCGCCTGTACGACCTCCAGTTCCAGGAGCCCCTTGCCGAGGAGGCAGCGACGTGACGGCCCCGGCAGGCGGCCGCTCCGTACTCCTGCTCGAGCCCGCCGACGCCGGCCTGCACGCGCACGCCGCCTTGCGGCGCCGCGCGCTGGAGCGGCTCGGCTGGACGGTCCACCATGTCAACTCTGCCCGCAACGGCGGCCTGCTCGGCCGGCTCACAGGGGCTCGGGACCTGCGCACCCGGGTGGCGCGGGCGCTTGACTCGACCAATCCGGACCTGGTGCTCGTCTCCGGGGAGGACCCGCTCGGGCATGACCTCCTGGCCGGCCTCCGTTCACGAAGCAGCGCGCGATGGGTGGCCTGGTTTCCCCACGGACTCGAGGCCGCCGACTCGCTGTGGGAAGAGGCGCAGGCTTACGACCGTGTCTTCGCGAGCGGATCCGACGTGGCCGGGGTGCTCGGTGACCGGCTGCGGGAGGTGCCGGAGTGGCTGGCCCCGGCCTGCGACCCTTCGGTTCACCGCCCCCGGCGCGCAGGAGGCGAGTTCCGGGCGAACGTGGTGTTCGCGGGGCGCGCGACCGCGCGCCGTGAGGCCCTGCTGGCGCAGTTGGTGGAGTTCGGGCTCGCGCTCTGGGGACCGGGGTGGCGGCGCACCTCGCTGCGCGACTACTGCCGCGGCGAGCGCATGGTGATGGACGACTTCCTGCGCGCCTACGGTGGGGCGTCGGTGGCGGTGAACATCCATCACACGGCTGAAGGAGTGCTGGCAGGGCGCGACACCGGCTGCAACCGTCGGCTCTTCGAGCTGGCCGCCATCGGCTCCGCCCAGGTGGTCGACGATCGCGCCGACCTGCACGGCTGCTTCACCGCCGGGGAGGAGATTCGGGTCTTCCGCTCGGCGCAGGAACTCCGCGCGCACGTCGAAGGGCTGTTGCACGATCTCCCCGCCGCGGAGGCGATGGGCGAGGCGGCCCGCCGTCGGGCCATGCGCGAGCACACCTACATGCACCGACTCCGGCAGCTGGTCCGCTCGATCGGGTTCGGCTCGTGACCGAGTCCGGCCGCCGGCTGGCGTGGGCCGCGGCGGTGGCGATGGCGGTCGGCGTGTCGCTGTGGCAGCTGGACCAGCGGGTCGGGACCGACTTCCACGTCTTCTGGCAGGCGGGCCGGGACTTCCTCGACGGGCGTCCGCTCTACCAGCCTACGCCCGGCGCGAGGAGCTTCATCTATCCCCCTTTCGCGGCCATGGTCTTCCAGGTCCTCGGCCTGTTCCCGCTGCCGCTGTCTGCCGTGGCGTTCCATGCCCTCAGCGTGGGCCTCATCGGCGTCGTCGCCATCCAGTCGGTCCGCCTCGCCGAGCTGGCGCTTCCCGGACTCGGGTCCTGGCGGTGGCCGCTCGCGCTCGCACTGGCCGGCTCGTTCCACCTACTCCTCAACAACCTCAAGCTCAACCAGGTCAACCTGGCGCTCCTCGCGCTCTGCCTAGGCGGACTCCTGGCGGAGCTGCGGGGCCGGAGCGCGGGGGCGGCGGCGCTCCTGGTCATCCCGACGCTGGTCAAGCTCACGGCCGGCATCTTCCTCCTCTGGCTCCTGGTCCGGGGACGGCGCCGCACCCTTGCATTCGCCGCCGCACTCGTGCCCCTCCTCCTCGTGAGCCCCCTGCTCCAGCGGGGCCCCGCCCGCGGGCTGGCCGACTACCGGGAGTACTACGCGACATTCCTCGCCGATTTCGCCCAGGGTCGCGTCGCGCGGGAGGTCACCAACCAGGGCCTGGCCGCCGCCATCGATCGCGCGTTGGTTGCCCCGGAGGCTCCGGGCGGCCGATCGTACGTGCTGGTCCCGGCCGGGCGCGCCGCGGCCACGCGTGCGACGCAGGTCGCCTCGCTGGCGGTCCTCGCGGCATTCGTGCTGGTGCTGCTGCGCCTGGCCCTGGCCGGGAGCCCGGTCAACGTGCACGAGCTCGCGGCCGCATTCGCGGCGATGCACCTGGTCTCCCCGCTCACCTGGAAGGCGCACCTCGTGAGCATGCTCTTCGTCTTCTTCGTGCTGCTCGCCACGCCGGTGTCGGGCATGCCCCCGGCCCAGCGGTGGCTGGTGCGCGGGCTCGGCGTACTGTGCGTGGCGAGCGGCTTCGCCGGGCGCGACGTCCTCGGCCGTGAGGCCCATCGCCTGCTGGGCGGCTACAGTTTCTATACCTGGCTCCTGCTCGCCCTCCTCGGGGCGATGCTCTGGCTCGCACTCCGGGCGCTGCCCGCGCCCGCCGGGAAGCATGGCTTCCGGGAGGCGGTGGCGTGACGCGAATCTCGGGGTTCACCATCGCGCGGAACGCGGTCAAGCTCTGCTTCCCGCTCCAGGCCAGCATCACCTCGCTGCCGCGCGAACGTGGTCTTCGCGGGGCGGGCGACCGCCCGGCGTGAGGCCCTGCTGGCGCAGCTGGTCGAGTTCGGGCTGGCCCCGTGGGGACCGGGGTGGCGCCGCACCTCGCTGCGCGACTGCTGCCGCGGGGAACGGATGGTCATGGACGACTTCCTGCGGGCCTACGGTGGCGCGTCGGTTGCGGTGAACATCCATCACACGGCGGAGGGGGTCCTGGCCGGCCGCGATGTCGGCTGCAACCGGCGGCTGCTCGAGCTGGCCGCCATTGGCGCCGCCCAGGTGGTGGACGACCGGGGCGACCTGCACGCGTGCTTCACCCCAGGCGAGGAGGTCCGCACCTTCCGCTCGGCCCAGAAGCTCCGCGCGTATGTCGAGGAGCTGCTGCACGACCTTCCCGCCGCGGAGGCGCTGGGCGGCGGCCCCGCGCCGCCGGGCGATGCAGGAGCACACCTACATGCACCGGCTGCGGCACCTGGTCCGTATGGTCGGGTTCGCCTCGTGAGCAGCCCGTCGGACGGACCTGTTGCCTAGGCCTTCGGCTCCCTCAGGCCCGCCACCGTGCGGGCGAGTCCCTCGCGGATCGACACCCTCGCCCGCCAGCCCAGCAGCCGCTCCGCGGCGTCGGTATCGGCGGCCTGGCTGCGCTCGAGGGGCCGCTCGGCAGTCGCCGCGAACCTCGGGCGTCCCGGGCCGCCCACCAGATCGGCGAGCATCCCGGCCACCACGCGGAGTTCGGTCGCCGCCCCCGTCCCCACATCGATCGGCCCTGCTGCTTCGGCGTCGGACGTCCCCGCCGCGACCAGCGCCTCCACGGCGTCGTCCACATACAGCCAGTCGAGGGCAAGGTCCGGGTTGCCGATGACCGGAGAATCGCCACGGAGCAGGGCGAGCGCGACGGACGGAATGAGCTTGTCGGGATGCTGGCCCGGACCGTAGGCGGGAAAGAGCCGGAGCTGCACGAACGGCAGGCCGAAGACCCGCTCGAAGAGGTCGCAGTAGAGTCCTTCGGCCGCCTTCGCTGCCGCGTATGGTGACGCCGGGGTGTCGCCGGAGCCCGGCAACGGCTGGTTCTGCGATCCCGGTACCACGACGCGGATGCGCCGCCCCGACTCCGCCAGCGTCACGAGCAGGTTCACCAGGGTGACCGGGCCGCTCCGGAAGGTCGGCTGCACCAGGTCGAGCCGCGGGGGCGCCCACGCGTGCGCCGCGAGATGGTAGACCAGGTCGGGTGTGGAGGTGGCGAGCACTTCGCGGACCGCGGCGGGGTCGGCGAAGTCGGCCTGGATGGCGTCGGGCACATCGGGCGACCGCCGCCGGGCGACCGCAAACACGCGAGCCCCTCCCCCCGCCAGTGCCCGGACCAGGTGCGCTCCCAGGAAGCCGGTGGCGCCGGTGACGAGGACGCGACGGTCAGTGAGAGCGGACGCTGCTGGCGGGGTCGGAGTGGATGAAGTCATCGGCCCGGCTCCCGGCTGGCGGCGACGCCCGCAATGTACCCGCGCCACGGTCGGCTTGCGGCGCGTCCCGGGGCCGGCGCAGATTCAGCCCCGGCCAGAGGACCCCACCGTGACGAAGATCTCCGGATTCACCATAGCGCGGAACGCGGTGAAGCTCTGCTTCCCGCTCGAGGCCAGCATCGCCTCACTGCTCGACGCATGCGACGAAGTGGTCGTGAACGTGGGGCAGTCGGAGGACGACACGCTCGAGGTGGTGCGGAGCATGGCGAACCCGAAGGTGCGAATCATCGAGAGCACCTGGGACCTCTCCAAGCGCAACTACATGCTTGGCGAGGAGACCCTCAAGGCGATGCGCGCGTGCGCGCATCCGTGGGGGATCTATATCCAGGCCGACGAGGTGCTGCACGAACGGGGCGCGCACATCCTGGCCACTGCCATCCAGGCCTGCGACGGCGATCCGGCGGTCGAGGGGCTGCTGGTCCACTACCGTCACTTTTATGGCGACTTCGACACGCTGGCGACCCACCGTCGCTGGTACCGGCGCGAAGTCCGTGCAGTGCGCCTCGACCCCGCACTCGATATCCGTCCCTATCAGGGCGCCCAGGGCTTCCGGGTCGGGCCGGAGCACAGGAAGATCCGCGCTCGTCTCACCGATGCCGAGATGTTCCACTACGGCTGGTCGCGTCCGACGATCGCGTTGGAGCGGAAGCGCGAGGTCGGGAAGTCGATGTACCCATGGCGTCCCGTCGGCGAAGAGCGGCCCCTGGTCCCGTGGATCCCGGGTCTCGAGCGATTCACCGGCACGCACCCGCAGGCCGCGAGCGGGTACGTCGCGCGATGGCGGGGGAAGACCGCACCGGTCGGGCCGCGGCGCTTCAAGCCCGCGTTCCTGCGCTACTGGATTTCCGGGCTCATCGAGCGGACGACGGGTGCGCGGGTGTTCGAGTTCAGGAATTACGAGATCGTCTGAGCGGGGGCACGGGCAGCGGACGACGGGAAGGGCACCGCTCCGGTTCAGGCAATCGGGTAACTCCGCCCGGCCAGCAGCAGCTCCAACCTCCGCGCGTAGGTGTGGTTCGCGAGCGCATGCTCCCGCCCGCGCCGCGCCACCGCTTCCCGCTCCGTCGGGTGCTCGAGCGCCCATCGCGTGATTGCCACCGCCTCCTCGATGTTCCCGAACCAGCGACAGTGCTCGCCGTCGCGCGCGAAGTGCTTGATGCCGGGAATGCGCGGGCCGAGGAAGAATCCCCCGCAGCCGAGCACCTTCCACATCCGGTTCGAGGCGGAGGCGCGGTCCTGGTCCTGGGCCGCGAGGGCGCTGGCGCCGAGTGACACCGCCGCGCCGCCGATGACCTCGGCGAAGGTCCTGCCCCGGACCTCGCCCCCCGCCACCGGCAGGTCGCGAGGCGCGTCGCGCCAGCCGGGACCGCGGATCTGTAGCCGGCACATGCCGGCGATGGCGCGAAGCAGCGGCCACCGGTGGGGATACGGTCCCGATCCCACGAAGGAGGCGTCGCAGCGGTAGCGCGCCGAAATGCGTGCTGCGGGGCGGTCCTCGTCGGGGTCGAGCGCCTGCGGCAGGAACTTCACGGCCGGGACGCCCCGGGCCTCGTAATCGGCGACCAGCCCGAGGTAGGTCAGGTACAGCTCACCGGCCAGCCGCCCGAGCGCGACGACCTCGTCCCGGACCGGGAAGTCGAAGTACCAGACGCAGGCCCGGCGTCCCGTGAAGAGCGCCCGGAGGCGCCGCTCGCCCAGAAGGTGTGCATGCCGGGTACAGAGCACGATGTCGGGCTCGAATGCCTCGGCGCGCCGCGCCGCGAGCATGAGCCCGGCGGACCCCAGTCGGCGGCGGAGTCCGGGCACGTCCACCACCGTTGCCACCTGCCCGAGAGTGCGCGCCGCGCGGACGATCGAGTCCTCGGTCTTGTGGCGGCCCGCTGCGCCGAGCACGAGGAGGCGCCTGGGGGTGGTCGTCGTCGCGGGCATCGAGGGAGGTAGTATACAGGCCCGATGACATCATCGCCGCCGCACCTGCTCCTGACCTACGACTTCCCGCCCATCGGCGGCGGCATCTCGCGCTGGATGGCGGAGCTGGCCTACAAGTACCCGGAGCACGCGCTGCTCGTCTCGACCGGGACGGTCCCGGGGGCGGAAGCCGTGGATGCGGCTCTGCCCGTGACCGTCGATCGCGTCCCGGTGCCGAGCGGCCGGCTCCGAACCCTTCCCGGTCTCTGGAGCTGGAGCAGGCGGGTGGTCGAGCTGGCCGATCGGCACCGGGTGCGGTTCGCCTGGTGCGGCAACCTTCGGCCTGCCGCGTATCCTGCCCGCTGGCTCCGGTCGCGGCGGCGGGTGCCGTACGGGGTCATGGTCCACGGCGGTGACGTGCTCACCGCTCGTGACCAGGTCGGCAAGAGCTCGCGCAAGCGACGGGTCGCGCGCGCGCTGCTCGGCGACGCGGACGTGGTGGTGGCCAACAGCCGCTGGACCAGCGACCGCGTCCGCGAACTCGCCTCCGACCTCAACCTGCCCGACGGGGGCCCGCTGGTCGAAGTGGTCCCTCTCGGCACCGATCCGGCGCGGTTCCGTCCCGATCTCGACCTGACGCCGGTCCGCGCCCGGTACGGCCTCGATGGCGGGCCCTGGATGCTGACGGTGGCGCGGCTGGTCCCCCACAAGGGGATGGACGTCGCCCTCGAGGTACTGGCACGTCTCGCGGCGCGCCACCCCGACCTGCGCTACGCGATTGCCGGCGACGGGCCGGATCGCGAGCGCCTGGCACGGTGCGCTGCCGAGCATGGCGTCGCCGACCGGGTGCGATTCCTGGGGCTGGTGCCGGAGGAGCTGTTGCCGCCGCTCTACGCCGCGGCGGACGTGTATGTTGGCCTGTCCCGCGAGGAGGGACGCGAGGTCGAGGGCTTCGGAATCTCCTTCGTCGAGGCATCCGCCTCCGGGTTGCCAGTGGTCGCCGGGCGCGCCGGTGGCGTGCCCGATGCCGTCCGTGAGGGCGAGACGGGATTCCTGGTCGAGCCGACCGACGTCGAGGCGGCCACGGCGGCCATCGCTGCCCTGCTCGACGACCCGGCGCGTGCTGGGCGCATGGCCGCCACCGGCCGGCGGGCGGCGGAGACGATGTACCACTGGGAGCGGGTGGCCCGTGCGCTGTGGCGGTTGGGGGAGGCGCACGCCGCCAGGAGCTAGCGGGGCGGGGCCGGCTTCGCCTTGATGGCCCAGGTCGGGCAGTTGCGGACGTAGCTGCCGTCGAACGGCGACCACACCTGCTCGGGCGAGATCACGACCGCCTTGCCGCTCGAATCCATCTGGAAGATGTCGGGCGCACGGGCGACGCAGGCGCGGCACCCGATGCAGTGCTCGCGGTCCACGCTCAGGATCACGCGGCGGCGCGGGTAGAGCCCGATGGCGCCCGGTTCGAACAGTTCGTCGAAGTGATCCAGCGCCTCCAGGGTCGCGCGATAACCCTCCTGCAGCAGGTTGGCGGTATCGTCGAAGGCGAACATCGAGAGGTGGGCCAGGCGGGGGGCCACCAGCAGGACCGGCGGGCGGCGATAGGTCAGTGCCTGCAGCTCGAGCCGGGTTCCCATGACGATCTCGAATCCGCGGGCGTAGGTGGCCGCGAACCCCTGCCGTTCGATTCCCTCCCGCAGCGCCCCGCCGCCCCCGAGGTCCACCGCCACGACGGGGCCGTCGGTCAGGACCCCCGCGGCGCGGATCGGCAGGCTCTCGATGACGGCGCCGTCCATGTACCAGCGACCCCGGATCTCCCGCGGCGGGAAGATGCCCGGCAGCGCACACGAGGCGATCACGGCGTCGGCCACGCCCACGTCGTCGAGGCCGGGCATGCCCCAGAGCACCTGCATGCCCGAGTTGAGGTCCGCGGTATTCACCACCAGCTGGCGGCCGAGTTCCTTGAAGGTGCGCGACCCCACCAGGCTCGTGACCAGCGACTCGAGCGGCTCCCGGCGGTAGACGGCGGGGGAGAGCATCCGCCGGAAGGCCATGTCGACGTGGGCGATCTGGAAGACATGCCGGCGCTCCACCAGAAGCGCGCGCTCCCAGAGCTCGTCCACCGGCACGCCGGCCGCGTAGCCCGCGGCCACCAGCGCGCCGATGCTCGTGCCCACCAGGGCGTCGGGAGAACGCCCCCGCTCCTCCAGGGCGCGCAGCACGCCGATGTGGGCGAGCCCCTTGAGGCCGCCTCCACCGAGAACGAGCGAGAAGCGCTGGCTGGAATCCACGGGTTGCTCTGCCGGACGCGATGGGAATAACGTAAGGCGCGTTCCCCCACGTTTCCGCAAGGCCGGAGCCCGGCTTGGCTGCTTCCCCGTTCGTGCGCCGACTCCGTGCCGACCGCTTCCTCCAGCTCGGCGTGGTGCTCGTCGTGGTGGTGGTCCTTGCCGCCCTGCTGGCGCCGTGGCTGTCGCCGCACGACCCGCTGACCGGCGACCTGCGGGGTGCCTACCTGCTCAAGCCCGGGGGTAGCTATCCCCTCGGCACCGACACCCAGGGCCGCGATGTCCTGAGCCGGGTGCTGTACGGGGCCAGGATTTCGCTCGCCGTCGGGCTCGTGTCACAGACCGTCGCCGCGCTCCTCGGCGTGACGCTGGGCCTGATCGCTGGCTGGTACGGCCGCTGGGTGGACGCGCTGGTCATGCGGCTTGCCGACATCACCCTGGCGTTCCCGACCCTGCTCCTGCTGATCGCAGTTGCCGCCGCGGTGCGGCCCTCGCTGCTCGTGGTGTTCGTGGTGATCGGCGCCGTGGGGTGGGCCGGGATGGCGCGACTGGTCAGGGGCCAGGTGCTCTCGCTCCGTGAAGGTGAATTCGTGCTCGCGTCCCGCGCGCTCGGCGCCCCCGACCGCCGGATCCTGCTGCGTCATCTCCTGCCCAACGTCCGCGCCCAGGTGATCATCGCCGCCAGCCTGGGCATGGCCGCCGCCATCATGGCCGAGGCGGCGCTCTCGTTCGTGGGACTTGGCACCCAGCCGCCGACGCCGAGCTGGGGTGCGATGGTCGCAGATGGCCGCGACCTCCTGAGGACCGCGCCCTGGGTCTCCTTTGCGCCCGGCGTCGCCATCGGGCTGGCGGTCCTCGGCTTCAACCTGGTCGGCGACGGACTCCGCGAGGCCTACGATCCGAGGCTCACCCGTGACGGCTGAACCCGCTGCGCCTTCGAGCCTCGACGTCGAATCGATCCGCCGGGAGGAATTCCCCTGGGCGGAGGAGACGACCTACCTCAACCACGCGAGCATCGGCCCGCACCCGGAGCGGACCCGCAGGGCGCTGGCCGAGTACCACGAGCGGCGAAGTGCCCCTCACAGGCTCGGTGAAGGGGATTTCTTCCCCATCTTCGAGGCCGCCCGCGCCGCAGCCGCCAGGCTCATCAACGCCGACCCGGCGGAAATCGCGCTCGCCCCCAACACCAGCTACGGCATCAACCTCGCGGCCCTGGCCCTGCCGCTCGGCCCGGAGGACGTGGTGCTGGCCAGCGACAAGGAATTTCCGGCGCTGGTGTACCCGTTCCTGCACCGGGCCGTACACGGCGCGTTCCGATTCGAGCTGCTGCCGCTCACGCCGGAGGGGTGGCCGGACGAGGGGGCATTGCTCGCGCGCCTCGACGACCCCAGGGTCAGGTGCCTGGCAGTTTCGCTGACCCAGTTCAGCACCGGCTACACGCTCGATCTCGCACGCCTGTCCCGCGAAACGCGCGCCCGCGGCATCCTGCTCGTGGTCGACGCGATTCAGGCCTGCGGACAGCTGCCGGTGGACGTCGCCGCGACGCCGGTGGACATGCTTTCGTGCGGTGCGCAGAAGTGGCTGCTCGGCCCCTGGGGCTCGGGGTTCACCTACGTGCGGCGGAGCCTGCTCGACCGGATCGAACCGCCCTGGGCCGGCTGGATGGCGTTCCAGGGCACCGACGACCTGAGCCGGCTGTGCGCCTACAATCCGGACCTCCGGCACGACGCCCGCCGGTTCGAGATGGTCACCCTGCCGTTCCAGGATTTCTGCGGGATGGTGGCGTCGCTCTCACTCTTCGCAGAGATCCCTGCCGAGGCCATCGCGGCCCACCTTCGTTCACTTCGCGTGCCGGTGGTTGAATGGGCGAGGCGGCGCGGCGTTCCGGTGACCTCTCCCCTGGGCGGAAGCGGATCGGGTATCCTCTGCATCCGTCCGCCGGATGCCGAGCGCGCCTGGCAGGCGCTGAACGATGCCGGCGTCGTCACGAGCCTCCGGGAGGGTGCCATCCGGCTCTCGCCGCACCTGTACAACACGGTGGAGGAACTCGAGCGCGTCGCCAGGCTGCTAGACCGCGCGCTCTGACATGCGCATCGGATGCGCGACGGCGAGAGCGGCTTCCATGCCCGGGAGCGGGACGTTGCCGGCCTGGTCCACGGCGTCTTCGCCTTGCTGGAGTCTCCCATCCGGTGGGCGCCAGTCACCGCCGCCGCGAGGGTAAGGGTGGAGCAGGAATTCGACATCGACCGGCTGAACGACCGGCTCGGCCGACTTTACCAGGAAGCGGCAGCCGGGCAACCGGCACGCCTCGCGGAATCATCCCGATGACCTCTTTCGCCGAGCACCTCAGGGCCGGTTACGAATTCGATGCGCGGTCGCTGACACTGGGCGCCGCCCTGCACGAGGGACAGCCTCATCCCGCCCCA
Source organism: Gemmatimonadales bacterium (assembly GCA_050733295.1). Classification (GTDB taxonomy): domain Bacteria; phylum Gemmatimonadota; class Gemmatimonadetes; order Gemmatimonadales; family GWC2-71-9; genus JAICEH01. The sequence goes on along the minus strand of JBOHSQ010000028.1, from coordinate 15,363 downwards.
CAGGTGCGCGTGCCGCTGGCCATGCTCAACCGGCACGGCCTCGTGGCGGGCGCTACGGGGACTGGCAAGACGCGCACCCTGCAGCTGCTCGCCGAGCAGTGTTCCGCCGCGGGGATCCCGGTCTTCGCCGCGGACGTGAAGGGCGACCTGGGCGGCATCGCACGCCCCGGCGTCGGCAGCCCCAAGCTCACCGAGCGTGCGGGCACCATCGGATGGACCTGGACGCCTGCCGGCTCACCCGTCGAGTTCGTCAGCCTGTCGGGAACACTTGGTGCCCAGCTCCGGGCCACGGTGAGTTCCTTCGGGCCGCTGCTCCTCGCCAAGGTCCTCGACCTCAACGACACCCAGACCAGCGTGCTCACGCTGGTCTTCAGGTACTGCGACGATGCGGGCCTGCCCCTGCTCGACTTCAAGGACCTGCGCGCCGTCCTGCAGCACCTGACCTCGGACGAGGGGAAGGCCGACATCGAGCGCGTCGGTGGAGTATCACGGCCCACGCTCGGCGTGCTCCTCCGCAAGCTGGTGGAACTCGAGGCCCAGGGGGCGGAGCGGTTCTTCGGCGAGCCCGAGTTCGACGTGCGCGACCTGCTCCACGTGACGGCGGAAGGAAAGGGCGTGGTCACCTGCCTCGAACTGGCCGACGTGCAGGACCGGCCCCGCCTGTACTCCACCTTCCTGATGTGGCTGCTCGCGGAGCTTTACCAGGCGCTGCCCGAGGTGGGCGACCTGGAGCAACCGAAGCTGGTCTTCTACTTCGACGAGGCGCACCTCCTCTTCAACGATGCGCCGAAGCCGTTCCTGGAGCAGGTCGAGCAGGTGGTCCGCCTGGTCCGGTCGAAAGGCGTTGGCGTTTTCTTCGTTACCCAGACCCCGAAGGACGTGCCCGCCAGCGTGCTCGGCCAGCTGGGGAATCGAGTGCAGCACGCACTCCGGGCCCACACTCCGGACGACGACGCGGCGATACGCGCCACGGTGCGAACCTTCCCGAAGACGACCTTCTACGACCTCGGCGAGACGCTCACGACGCTCGGGATCGGAGAGGCCATCGTGACGGTGCTTGATCCACGCGGCGTACCTACTCCGGTCGTCGCGACTCGTCTGGGTCCGCCCGCGAGTCGGATGGCGCCGCTCACGGCCGAAGAGATGGCCCGGGAGCTCGCCGAATCGGACCTGGCGAAGGAGTACGGACAGGCGATGGACCGGGAGAGTGCCTACGAGATGCTGTCGCGAAGGATGGAACGGGCAGAGGCGCCGCCCGTGCCCGCTCCGGAGCGGGAGGAACCGAGGCGCGGGGGGGCAGGGAAGACCATCGCCGCCGCCACCGCGGGCGCGCTCGCGGGCGCATTCGGTCGCACCATCGGCCGGGAGGTTGTGCGGGGGTTGTTCGGATTGCTCGGCGCGAAGCCGCCGCGATCAACGAGGAGAAGGCGGTGACGCCCTATTTCCTCACCTCCAACATCGCGTAGTTCTTCCGGCCCTTCTGCAGCACCACGTACCGCCCGTGCAACAGGTCGCCCGCGGTAAGCCGCCGGTCGGCTTCGGCGAGCCGGATCCCGTTCACCGAGAACCCCTGCTGCTGGATGCCCCGCCGGGCATCGGCCTTGGACGTCGCCAGTCCGGCCGAGACGAGGGCGTCGGCGATCGGCAGGCCCCGGGCCAGGGCCTCGGGGTCGAGCGCGCTGGTAGGCACCTCGCCCGCGATCACTTCCAGGACCTCGGCGGTGGCGCCGGCGATGTCATCCGCACCGAAGAGCAGGCGGCTCGCTTCGCGTACCCGTCGCAGGACCTCCGTCCCGTGCACCCGGGCCGTCAGCTCGTCGGCGAGGAGGCGCTGGGCCGAACGGGCGGCCGGATCCGCCGCCTGGGCCCGCATCGTCCCGGCGATCTCCGGCAGGGGCAGGAACGTGAACGTCCGGAGCAGTCGATCGGCGTCACGGTCGTCGGCGTTCAGCCAGAACTGGTAGAACTGGTAGGGACTCGTCCGGGCGGGGTCCAGCCAGATGTTGCCCGCCTCGGTCTTGCCGAACTTGGTGCCGGAGGCGGTGGTCAGCAGCGGCAGCACCAGGCCGTGCGCCTCTCCGCCGTCCCGCTTCCCGATCAGCTCGATGCCCGCCGTGATGTTGCCCCACTGGTCGCTGCCGCCGACCTGAAGCTCGCATCCCCTCGTCCGGCGCAGGTGGGCGAAGTCGTAGGCCTGCAGCGCCATGTACACGAACTCGGTGAGCGAGATGCCGCCCTCCAGCCGGCTTCGCACCGATTCCTTCTGCAGCATCCAGCCGATCGTGAAGTGCTTCCCCGCGTCGCGGAGGAAATCGAGCAGCCCCAGCCCACCCAGCCACTCCGCATTGTTGGCCATCATCGCGGGCGAGGGCCCGTCGAAGTCGAGGAATCGCGACAGCTGCGTGCGGATGGCAGCGGCATTGGCCGCGACAGTCGCGGGATCGAGCAGCGGGCGCTCACTCCGCTTTCCGCTGGGATCCCCCACCAGCCCGGTTGCCCCTCCCACCAGCGCGATCGGGCTCCCGCCGGTGCGCTGGAGCCAGGCCAGCGCCATCACGGGCACCAGGTTGCCCACGTGGAGCGAGTCGGCCGTCGGGTCGAAGCCGGCATACCCCGTGATCGGGCCGCGCGCGAGCCTCGCGGCGAGACCCGGGGTTGCCTCCTGCACCAGGCGGCGCTCGGTCAACACTTCGAGGAGGGTTGTCATCGCGGCGAATCGTACGTGCCCGTCGGGCGGCCCGGCAAGCTCGGCGGCTGGCCCCGGGCCGGGTGACGCCGCTAGTTTCCCGCGATGGCCGATCGTCTCGACCGCCTGCGCCAGTGGTGGGCAGGTGCGTCTCACCGCCGCATCATCCTCATCGCTTTCGCTGCCTGTGCCGTCTTCGGACTCGCGCTGCTCGGCGGGGCCTGGGCCTTCGCCTGCGCGGGCAGCCGCTGCCCCGGGATCGGCGGCCTCGACGAGCACGACCCCGACCAGACCTCCAAGGTCTACGCCGCCGACGGGCGCCTCATCACGGAGCTGGGGCTCGAGCGGCGCACGGTAGTGCCGCTCGGCGAAATGTCTCCCGCGGTCATTGCCGCCTTCCTCGCCACCGAGGACAAGCGCTTCTACGAACACGGCGGGGTGGACTGGGTGCGGGTGCTCGGCGCCGTGAAGGCCAATGTGATGGCGTTCGGCCTCGAGGAGGGGTTCTCCACCATCACCATGCAGCTCGCCGGGAATCTCTGGCCGGAGGATATCAACCGGCGGGAGCGCACCATCGGCCGGAAGCTGCGCGAGGCCAAGGTCGCCCGGGCCATCGAGCGCCGGTACCCCAAGCAAAAGATCCTCGAGCTGTACCTGAACCAGATCGACCTGGGCAACCGGGCATTCGGGGTCGAGGCCGCCAGCCAGCGCTACTTCGGGAAGTCGGTGCGCGACCTGGACGTTGCCGAAGCTGCAGTTCTCGCGGCACTGCCGAAGGCTCCCTCCTATTACAACCCGCGCCGCTATCCCCAGCGGGCCATCCGGCGGCGGAACGTCGTCCTCGAGCTGCTCGCCGACGCCGGATACCTGACTGAGGCGGATGCCGAACGGTGGAAGGCGCGCCCCCTCACCCTGTCCTCGCGGTCCGACTACACCGGGGTGGCGGAGTACTTCGTCGAATACGTGCGACAGCAGCTCGAGGCGCGGTTCGGCCGCGACCTGTACCGGAGCGGCTACCGGATCTACACCACGATCGACCTCGACATGCAACAGGCAGCGGAGCGCGCGCTGGAAGCGCAGCTCCAGGCCATCGAGGCGGGCAAGGATTACGGCCCGTTCCCCCATCGCAGCTTCCGGCAGTACATCGACAGCCTCGGCGAGGACGCCCAGCGCACCGACGAGACCGGCCGGAGCCCGTATCTCCAGGGCCTCGCGGTGGTGATTGACGCGCGCACCGGCGCGGTCCTGGCCATGGTGGGCGGCCGGGACTTCAACGACAGCAAGTTCAACCGCGCGGTGCAGGCCCGGCGGCAAGCGGGCTCGACCTTCAAGCCGATCGTCTACTCGGCCGCCCTGCGCGCCGGAGTGCCGTTCAGCCACATCCTGGTGGACGAGCCGATCAGCATCGAGGCGGTGCCCGGCGAGCCGCCCTGGGAGCCCAAGAACTACGACCTCGAGTTCAAGGGCCCGATGAATGCGCGGAGGGCGCTCTACCTCTCCCAGAACATCCCGGCTATCAAGCTGGGGATGGAGATCGGCGAGCAGTCGGTCATCAGCGAAGCGATCCGGTTCGGGCTCACCGCCACCCGGATCCCGCCGGTGCCCTCGATCCACATCGGCGCGGTCGATGTGAGCCCGCTCGAGATGATCGCGGGCTACACCGCATTCGCGACCGACGGTACCCGGGCCCAGCCCTACTCCGTGACGCGGGTCGAGGACCGCACCGGGAAGATCCTCTGGGAGCCGAACGTGCGGACCGAGCTGGTCATGGACCCGGCCCAGAACTGGCTCATCCGGGACGCGCTTCGCGACGTCGTGCGCAAGGGCACGGCGTACCGGGCCGTCACCGGCGCGGGGTTCACGGTGCCGGCTGGGGGCAAGACCGGCACCACCAACGACTACAAGGACGTCTGGTTCATCGGGTTCACGCCCGACCTGGTGGGCGGGATCTGGATCGGCTTCGACCAGCCCCAGCGGATCATGAACAACGCGCAGGGCGGGCGGCTTGCCGCGCCGGCCTGGACCAGGATGATGAAGGAGATCTACGAGCGGCGGACGGTCCACGGTGGCTGGGCCCGGCCCGAAGGCCTGGTGTTCGAGGAGACCGACGCCTCGACCGGTTATCGCGCCGGCCCGTTCTGTCCGGGCGACGTTCGCCAGGTCGAATGGTTCCTGCCCAACACTGCGCCCATCGAGGTCTGCCCGGTCCACTCGCCATTCCTCGGGGCCGGGACGCCGTCCCCGCTGCCGCCCACGAACTAGATGCCCTCACTCCGCCTCACCGCGGATTGGCTCGTTCCGGTGATCGCGCCGCCCATCGCGGGCGGCGCGATTCTCATCGGAGAGGATGGGCGAGTCCAGGCGGCGGGTGCCGCTGCGGACGTGCCGCACCCGCCCGGGGTGCCCGAGCTGCAGTTCGCGAATACCGCCCTCATCCCGGGCATGGTGAATGCCCACACCCACCTCGAGCTCACCGGAATGGCGGGCCGGGCGGAGGAACAGGACTTCGTCGCCTGGATCGCCGTGATCCGCCGGCTCAAGGCCGAACGGTCGCCTGCGGAGTTCCTCGCGGCCGCGCGTGAGGGCCTGCGGGCGTGCTGGGCGGCGGGCGTCACCACCGTGGCCGATACGGGGGACAGCGGCGCCACCCTCGCCGCGCTGACGGATCTGGGCGGCAGCGGGATCGCCTACCAGGAGGTGTTCGGTCCCCACCCCGACCAGCTCCGGGACGAATTCGCGACCCTGTGCGCGCGGGTGGACGCGCAGTTCCCGATCCAGACTCCACGCGCCCGGCTCGGTGTGTCACCCCACGCCCCGTACACCGTATCAGGCGCGCTTTATCGCGCGACCGCCGACCTGGCGCGCTCGAGGGACCTGCCGATCGCCGTGCACATCGCGGAATCGGCTGCGGAGTCGGCGTTGCTCGCCGACGGCGCGGGCGGGTTCGGCGACGCGTGGCGCAGGCGCGGGATTCCGCTGCCGGCCGCGGGGCGGACACCGGTGGGCTGGCTCGCGGAGCACGACGCGCTCGGGTCGCGCACGTTGTGCATCCATGCCGTGCGCCTCGGAGAGGCCGACGTCGAGTCGATCCGCTCGGCCGGCGCGGCGGTGGCTCACTGTCCGCTCAGCAACCGGCGCCACGGCCACGGCGACGCTCCGCTCCGGGCACTCCTCGACGCGGGGATCGCGGTGGGGGTCGGCACCGATTCCGAGGCGAGCGTGGGCGCGCTCGACCTGCTTGCGGAGGCCCGGATCGCCAGGGAGCTGGCGTCGCTCGATGCGCGTGAAGCCCTGCACCTTGCCACTGCCGGCGCCGCCGTGGCGCTGGGGCTGGGGGAGGAGGTCGGTGCACTCACGCCGGGTCGGTGGGGCGACGTGGCCGCGATCGGCTTGCCGCCCGGCTTTCGTGGCGATGCCGCCGAGTCGGTGGAGGGGGTGGTGCTCTCGTCCCGGCCGCCGGACATCGTCGGCACCTGGATCGGGGGCAGGCGAGCCTGGGCCGCCCCGGGCGTCACGAACCGGTGACGTCCCCTCCGCCCGCTTGCCGCAAGTCCATTCCCGGCTTAGCCTTCCTCAAGTTCGGTCACGGCCATTCGGGGGCTCCGCGTGCGCTGCCTCGCACTCAACGCTTCGTTTGAACCGCTTACCCTCGTGCCGGTGCGCCGCGCCCTGCGGCTCGTCATCGAGGGGAAGGCGGAGATCGTCGAGGCGGAGCGGGACCAGACGGTCCGAAGTGCGCGGCTGGCACTACCCAGACCGGCCATCATCAGGCTCGTCCGCTTCGTGCACGTCCCCCGCCGCTTCCGCCGCCAGGTCACCAACACCTTCCTCTTCGCGCGGGACGAGTACCGCTGCCAGTACTGCGGCCGGCATCAGGCCGAGCTGCGGACGCGGGAATGCCTGACGCGCGATCACCTCGTGCCGGTGAGCCGTGGCGGGGGAAACGCGTGGTCCAACGTGGTAACCGCCTGCTCGAGCTGCAATACGCGCAAGGGCAACCACCTGCCCGCGGAATGCGGGATGCATCCGCGGGTGAAGCCAGTCGAGCCGCACTTCGTGCACCTCGCCTGGGCCGTCCGGCGCCTGACCGATACCCAGGCCAAGTACATTCGGCTGTTCTACGGCCACGCCGCAGTGAGGGCCCTTGGCGGGTAGAAGGTGAGAAGTGAGAAGCGAAAAGGGGGGCTCCGTGATCCGCGGAGCCCCCCTTCGCACACTGCACACCTTCCTGCTCACTTCCGACCCTCCACTCCTCACTTCACTTCAAACCTGGCGCTCCTTCCATCCAGCCTCAGGCTGGGCAATCCCGCCAGCCGAAGCAGCAGGCGCCGAGCACCGCGGCCAACCGCATCGCCCACGCCGTCCTGGCCGGCGGCCGCACCACCGAGGTCCCCGCGAAGGAATCGCTCGAGCTCGGCCAGGTCGGAATCCGATAGGGTCGTGAGCGCGAGCAACACCTGGTAGTAGTAGGTCCCGCGCTCGCGCGGGGCGATCCGCACCAGGTAGGAGTAGCCGAGCGCCGCCTCGAGCGCCTCCGAGGTGGGGTAGCGTCGTACGGTCCGCCGCCCCGAGAGTGTCGTCTCCACCACGTATTCCTCGCGAAGCGGCTCCCGCCGCACCACCACGTCCCAGTCTACCGTCCGCTCCACGTCGTCGAACCACGACCCGCGCGAATGCCAGCGCTGCAGCCTGAAGTGCAGCCGGAGCGGGAGTCCCGATTCGAGGGCGGAGAGCCAGCGGGGGTCCTCGAGGAGGTCGCGCACGCGGGTGACGGGAACGCGGGTGCCCACGGCGCCGGTATCCGGGGCGAGCCGGACCTCGAGCCGGGCCTGTGCCGCCAGCCCCGCCCTTCCGACGGCTGCCGGAACCAGGGCGAGTAGCAGCGCGGTGGTGGACTGGAGCAGCAGGCCGCGCACGGCTGCTAGAACCGGCGCCGGAGCCGGATGCTGAGCCGCACCGGCTCGCCTTCCTCCAGCGCCTTCGCCAGGTAGATCCCGAGGCCGCCCGTCGCGAGACCAACGCCGAGGTCGGCGTGCCAGTCGGACAGGCTGGGGACCCGGTCGGTCGGCACTCGTCCGGGGCCGTCACCGGCGAGCCACGCCGTGCCGAGGTCGGCAAAGACGACGAAGTCGGCTTCCTCGATGCCGACCACGCGGTCCACGCCCTCGCGTTCCGCATCCGCGATGCGATGCGTGAGCCCGAGGCGGAATCGCCGCCTCAACTCACCCTGGGCGAGCATCATCCGGTCGCAGAGTGCGGGTTTGGCCGGGTCGACGTGCCCGCTCTCTGCGCTGCAGTCGAAGGCGCGGAAGGCATACCCGGGCAGGAGCCCCGGGCCGCCCAGTGCCACACGCCGCTGGAGGGACAGCGGGTCGCCCCCGAGCCAGCCGTCGGCCAGGAAGCGGCCGCCCAGGGTGTGGCGCCGATCCAGGCGATAGTACCCGCGCAGGTCCATGCTCGCACGCGAGAAGGCGTACGACCCATCGGTGGGGAGCGGATCCCGGACCGTCGTGGGCAGGTCCACCGGCGCCACATCGCTCCCGGAGGTGAACTCGGCTCCCACCCGGGCGAAGACGCCGGTCGTCGGCAGCTCCGAGCTGGGACGGGTGTCGACTTCAACGCCGAGCCGCCAGGTGAGGTACTCGCCATCGTCGATGAGCGGGTTCGGCCGCCAGCTGTCCTCGTTGTTGAAGAGCGAGAACGGATCGTTGGCCAGAATCGTGCGCTCCCGCTCCAGCCGTCCCCCCGCCTCGATCCGGAGCTGGCGTGCGACCGCGAAGGTCGCCGTGAGCCCGCCGCCCCGGGCATCGAAGTAGTCGCGATAGTCCCGCTGCGCCAGGATGGCGTACCACCCGGTTTCGCTGGCGGAGAGGTCGTACTCCGAAATCGACTCGACCCGGCTGTACCCCTCGCCCACCAGCCTTAACCGCCAGGGCCGGCCGAAGCGCGCCTCGGCCCGGCCGTTGAAGCCGAGGTCGCTGAGCAGGTCGGCATCGTTGCCTGCGGTGCGGAGCACGCCCATCGCGTCGAATCGCGTGTACACGTCGGGCGCGGGCTGCCATTCGAGCCGCGGGCCGAACACGATCGGCAGCCCCTCGACCCGGTTGTACGTGCCCGCAGTCGCGAGGCGCAGAGTGGCGCGGGTGTCGCCCTTCGCGAATGTCGCCTGCGCTGCGGCCAGGTCCTCCAGCGAGCGCCCCGGCTCGCGCTCGACGAGGGTGCCGTTGGAACCCCGCGAGACCGGCGCCTCGGCGGGGAACTCCCGCGTCCCGCGCTCCACCACCGCGCCCTCCGCGAGCGAGAGCCGGCCGCCGACCAGCAGGATGTCTCCCGTTACCCGCGCAGTCGGGCCGAGCACGAGATCCCCGTTCACGACGGTGATGGGTCCCTGCACCGTGCCATGGATCCGGATTGTCCCACGGTGGGCACCGAAAGCGCCCCCGAGCCGCGAACCTGCCGGCAGGGTGAAGTCGCCGGTCAGCCGGGTCGTGGCCGAGTCGTTGAAGCGGAGGAGCACCTCATGGAGGATGTTCGCGGGAAGCCCGGTGGCGAGCACGCTGTCGCCGGCCGGCGCCCCGGGATCGAGGACGATGAGGCTGTCCTGCCCGTGAAGCGGAGCAGTGCCTGCCAGGACGAAGCCCCGCAGCGAAAGCAGGAACCGCGGTTTCACAGCCTGATTCCGAGCCGGCGCATCCGCCGATACAGGTTGGCGCGGTCGGTCTTCAGGAAGCGCGCCGCTTCGGCCACGTTTCCCTGCGCCCGGTCGAGGGCGCGGGCGATGAGGTCCCGCTCGTAGGCGTCGAGCGCCTCGGGAAGCGACCGCTCGTCGAGGGCGGGGAAGAAGTCGACGACCGGGCTCGCGGCGTGGTCCTGCGAGCCGCGTGTGCGGGGCAGAACGCCGACCACGTCCGCCTCGTCGATCGTCTCGCCGCCCAGGATCATCAGCCGCTCGACCACGTTGGCCAGCTCTCGCACGTTCCCGGGCCAGCGGTAGCTGGCGAGCGCCACCAGGGCCGAGGCCGTGAATGTCGGCGGCTGGCGCGGTCGGAGACGGCCGGCCAGGTGGGCGGCGAGCCCGGGAAGGTCTTCGAGGCGGTCCCGCAAGGGCGGGAGCCGGATGGGGAACACGTGCAGCCGGTAGAAGAGATCCTCCCGGAACTGGCCCTGGCGGACTGCGGCCTCGAGGTCCCGGTTCGTCGCCGCAACGACACGCACGTCCACCCGGTGCGATGTCTCGGCGCCGACCCGCTGGATCTCGCCGCTCTCCAGGGCCCGCAGGACCTTGGCCTGCGCCTCCGCGCCGAGGTCGCCCACCTCGTCGAGAAGCGCGGTGCCGCCGTCGGCCAGGTCGAGCCGGCCGAGCCGGCGCTCGGTGGCGCCGGTGAAGGCGCCGCGCTCGTGGCCGAACAGCTCGCTCTCCACCAGGTCGCGCGGGATCGCCGCGCAGTTCACCGCCACGAACGGACCGCGGGCGCGTCGGCTGGCCCGGTGGATGGCGGCGGCAACCAGCTCCTTGCCGGTCCCCGACTCGCCGGTCACCAGCACCCGCGCGTCGGTGGGGGCCACCTGCGCCACGAGAGCCCGCACCGCCTTCATCGCGGCGCTCTGACCCACCAGCTCGGCAGGCGGGCTGAGCCGCTCGTGCAGGGCGCGGCTGGTGGCGCGGGCATGCTGGAGCTCGAGCGCGGCGTTCAGCGTCACCAGCACCGATTCGGGCGTGAGCGGCTTCTCGATGAACTGGAACGCCCCCAGCCGGGTGGCCTGGACGGCATCGGCGAGCTGGGCCTGGCCGCTCATCATGATCACCGGCACGGTGGCGCCGCGCTCGACCAGGGAGCCGAGGGTGGCGAGCCCATCCGGGCCAGGCGGCATCATGAGGTCGAGGAAGATCGCGTCAGGCTCTGCGCGGTCCACTTCGAGGAGCGCGGCCTGCCCGGACGGCGCCTCACGTACCGCGAAACCCTCGGCGCGCAGCAGGGCGCCGAGCATGCGGCGGATGTTGGGCTCATCGTCGACGATCAGGATGGTTCCCGCCATCCGTTCAGCCTCGCCTTGCCGGAAGCTCGATCACGAACGCGGCCCCGCCACCCTGGGCCGGCTCGAGCCGGATCCTGCCGCCGTGCGCATCGAAGGTCTGGCGCACGAGCGACAGCCCGAGACCGGTGCCCTCGGCCTTGGTGGTGACGTAGGGGTCGAACACGCGGTCGCCCAGCTCAGCCGGGATGCCGGGGCCGTGGTCCCGGAGCCGGATCCGGACCCCGCCCGCCAGCCGGGGCGCGACATGGACGTCGATCGTGCCCCGGCCGTTCATCGCCTCCACCGCGTTGCGCAGGAGGTTGGAGAACGCGCGCCGGAGGGGATCGTAGTGTCCGGTGATGCGAGCCACTCCGGGCTCTACCCGCACATTGGCCGCCACCTCGGCGGGCACCGAGGTCCGCACCAGCTCGGCCAGCAGCTCACCCACATCCACTTCCGATTCGGGCCCCTCGGGCAGCCGACCGAGGTCGGTGAAGTCGCGTGCGAGGGCCTCGAGCCTTCGCGACTCGGCACGCAGCACGTCAAGCGCCTCGCGCTGTCCGGAAGTGGCGGTTCGGTCGAGCTCGACAGTCGCGAACCGGATGGGAGTGAGCGGATTCTTCATTTCATGCGCCACCCGGCGCGCAATCTCACGAAACGCGCGCAGGCGCTCCGCTTCGAGCTCCCGGCCCCGGCCCTGCTCCAGTCCCGAGGCCATGTCCCGAAGCGCGCTCCGGAGCACGGCGAATTCGGGTGCGCCGCGCTGTGGGAGGTCGGGAGGAAGCGGTTCGTGCCGCTCGATGTGCCTGGTCCATCCCACCAGCTCGTCAATTGGCCGGCTCAGCTGCCGCGAGAGGTGCCCGCCGAGGCGGACCGACGCATAGACCAGCAGGGCACCGAGCACCAGCACGGTGATGGTCAGGCCGGCCGAGTAGTACTGCGCATAAGTGTCGGCCTGGCGGGAGCGGACCAGGGCCTCGCTCAGCTGCGCCGCGTGAGCGTCGAGCGCGGCCCGCTCCGCCGCCGTGAGCCCGGTGGTATCGACCGTGGCGAGCAAGGTGCGGCCCGAACTGCCGATCTGCTCGATGGCGGCACGCGTCGCGGCGGCCGGGTTGCCGACCTTGAGAGTCATGGCCCAACCCACGATCGCGATCGCCGTGGGCACGGCACCCACGAGCACGATGATGAGCAGGATTCGCTGGCGGAACGTGAGGGAGGAAGGCTGCACGATGCCTGCAACTAACGGTCAACTGCCGGGTTTCTCAACTCGGCCGGGTCGATCGCTGCGACGTGGGGCACCCGGACGCCATGCGCCAGCAGCAGGCCCACGCCAAGTCCCCCGAGCGCCCCGATCCACTCGGCCGGCGGCGCCGGGCTCAACCCGAACAACATGCGGATGCCGGCAATGCCTGCGACGAGCACGACACCGGCCAGCACCGGAATCCGCCCTCGAGCCCGCCCGGCCCACCAGCCCAGGGGTGACAGCATCGCTGCCAGCCAGAGGGCGGTGACGACGCCCGTCTCGCGGCCGAAGGCGTAGTCCACGGGGAGCAGCGCGGCCCAGGTCCACTGGGGAGAGAAGGGGAGCACGCGCGCACGCGTGGCGCCTTCCGAATGGACCCGGATCACATAGGCGCGGTCCTCGATTCCCGCCTCGATGCTCACCGGGGTGCCCGGGGGCTGGGCGAGACCGCCCGGCAGGCGCATCGCCCACGGCCGGAGGCGGAGGAGCGAGGGGGTCATCCGCACCCGGATGACGGCATCCGATCCCCATTGGCCCAGGAGCATGATCTCGCGCTGGTGCTCGTCGAAGATCGACGCGATCGGTGCGAGCCCGGGGGTGGCAGGGCCGAGGTTGGCATCGGCGCGGAGCCGCACGGTGTCCGAAACCAGCCGCTGGGCCCAGTCCACCGAATCCGTGAGCCGCCAGGACGGAAGGGCGATATCACCGAGGCGAACGGCGCACACCCGGCCCTCGAACTTTTCCAGGTGCCCCAGCTCCGGCGCCCATTGGCCGTACCACCGGTCATGGGTGGGAACCGGGCGGAGTGCCGCGGCGGTGCCCATCCCCAGCGCAAGCCAGGTGACTGCCCAGGCAGCCACCAGCCGGCGGGCAGTCGAGGGGTCGGGAAGCACCCACCCCCGCCAGCTGTGGCCCAGGCGATGTCCGAGCAGGACGCCGGCGGAGTTGGTGAGCAGGTCGCTCAGGCTGGCGTCACGGCCCGCGACGACCTTCAGCTGCAGCAGCTCGACCGAGAGGCTCAGCGCCGCGGCCAGCAGGAATGCCCGGCCCGGGCGCACCCCGAGGAGCCCCAACCCGATGCCCAGGGGAGCGAAGAGGAGGACGTTCAGGAGGACGTCGACCCCGCCGAGTTCCCCGCACACGAGGCACCACAGCGGTGTCGCCCGCACCAGGGCTTCTCGACCGGGAAGCGGACCCAGGGTGAGTGCGCCGACGAAGGCGGCTCCGAGCAGGGCGACGGCGAGTCCAGCCTTCCGTTGGAACATTGCGTGGAGTATATAGGTGCCCGCTCGGCTGGCCGCGACGTGGTTCCGTGTCGTGGCGCTGCGGCCACACGCCCGGGTCAGAGTGGACGACTTGGGGTCCGTACCTCAACGGATGGTGCACCAGCGCTACAACACAGGCGCTGTCTGGCCACTGTCGAGATCATCCAAGTTATTGTGGGAAAATGGTTTATACCGTTGAACCCAGGGGGTAGCAGGTGGCCCGGATTCTGCCTTGCCCAGCATCGGTGAATTGCACCCGGACGGGGGATCCACGATGACCGGTCCCCAGATTCTCGTCCGGGAGACGGCCGAGGAGCGGAAGAAGTATCTGGCACCCGCTCCCGAGTTCGGATGGTACCTGTTGGGCTTGGCTGGGGCGGTCTTCGCGCTGGTGGGTCTGTTCGACATCGCGCTGACCTGGTACCCGGCCAACTTCGACTCGCCGGAGTTCCAGTTCGCGAGTTATTCGCAGAGCTTGAACTTCATGCCGTTGCCGGCGCTTGGCCTCCTGCTGATGCTCGCGGGAGGAATAGCCCGGGGCATCCGGTGGATCCCGAAGTTCGTCGCGGGGGTATTGATCGTATTGACCGCGCTGATCCTGGCCCTGGCGGTGTTCTGGGCGTTGAGTGCGGCCGAAGGACTGAATGCGGTGAAGGACCCGGTGGTGCTGCGAGGGCTGAAGAAGGCCATCGCGAAAACCGCGCTTCAGGCCGTGGCGTATCCACTGGCTTTTGTGACTGTGTCCGTGAAGGCGTGGCGGCATTCGACCGCCATGACGAAATCAGTTCCCTGAACAGGCGAGGTAAACCACAATGAAGCTCCTCAAGACTCTGGCCGCGGCGGGTGTGCTCGCGGCCACCAGTGCCTCCCCCGCGTGGGCGGACTGGGGCGACCTGACCACGCCGATCTGCGGCGGCGGGTTGTTCGCGACCTGCGCCGCGGTGGAGGTGACCGGCGGCGGCACCAATGTCATCACCATCACAGTGGTGAACCTGGGCGGCGCGCTGCCCGGAACCTCCGACGCGATCTTCTCGGCCGTGGGCGTCTACAACCTGCCCGCCGGCGGCGTCGTGGTCATCACCTCGAACAACTCCGGCGCGGACATGATCGAGGGTCCCGGCAATGAGCTGAACCCGCTCGGCCACGACATCGCCGCCGAGGCAGTCGCCCCGCCGACGACCAACGGCCTCCTGGTCGGCGAGTCGGTGACATTCACGATCACCTTCGCCGGCGTGATCTCGGACGCCGAACTCGCGGCCCTGGGCATCTCGATCCACGGGATCAGCGGCCCTAACGGCTGCTCCACCAAGCTGGGTATCGAGAACGAGGGTTCGTCGACGTTTGGCCCGCCGGGCGACTCTCCTGATCCGGCGTGCGCCGAAACCGTCATTCCTGAGCCGATCACGATGACCCTGCTCGCCACCGGCCTTGCCGGGATGGGCGGCGTGGGCTTCATCCGTCGGCGCAAGAAGGAAGACGAGCTGGTCTGAAACGCCTGACCCTCGCCTGATCGGACACACCGAGCCCCGGGCCAATCGGCCCGGGGTTCGTGTTTTCCGCCTCGTCGGGCTGGCCCGACCCCTGGCGCAGGGCCGCCTACCCGATGACCCGGGCCTCAGGGATCGGCACCACGAACTGCCCGCCCCATTCCCGGATGCCGCTCATTTGTGCCATGATCTCCTCGGCCAGGTTCCACGGCAGGATCAGGACGAAGTCGGGTCGGGTCTCGAAGATCCGCTCCGGAGGGTGGATGGGGATTCTGGTCCCGGGCAGGTACATCCCGTGCTTGTGCGGATTCCGGTCCACGGTGTATTCGAGCAGGTCGGCCCGGATGCCGCAGTAGTTGAGGAGCGTGTTGCCCTTGCCCGGGGCGCCGTATCCCACGACCCGCTTCCCCTCCCGGCGAGCCTCGATCAGAAATTCGAGCAGCGCCCACTTGCTCCGTTCCACCCGGTCGCCGAATCCCGCGTACCATGCCGGGCTGGTGACACCCGCGGCCCGTTCCCGCTCGCGCATCTCTGCCACTCGGGGGGTCACGGCCAGCCGCCCGCCCCGACCGTCCTCGCCTGCGTGGCGAACGAAGTACCGGAGCGAGCCGCCGTGGGTCCAGATCTCCTCGACGTCGAACACCTCCAGCCCGTGATGCCCGAGCA
>JBOHSQ010000027.1:0-4914 GCA_050733295.1 Gemmatimonadales bacterium | reverse complement strand
CCACGAGACCGAGTCCGCCGTGATGCACCGTCGCCTCGCCCTGGTCCTGGTTGTCGTCCTCGCCTGCCGCCCCGCCGCGCCACCCACCGCGCCCGCACCGGCCCGGATGGTCGCGGGCACCCCGGTGCCGGCACCCGAGGCGACAGCCGAGGAGGTGTTCGCGAGGATGCCGCTCCGGGCCCGCGTGGCCCAACTGGTGATGCCGTGGATCGCCGGCGGCTACGCCGCGCTCGACGACGCCGCGCTGGTCCGCGCCGACCGGTGGGTCGATTCGCTCGGCGTGGGCGGCGTGATCATCTCGATCGGCTCGCCGCTCGAGATCGCGGCCAAACTTAACCATCTGCAGCGGCGCGCCGCGGTCCCGCTGCTGGTGGCGTCCGACCTCGAGGGCGGCACGTCCATCCGCCTCACCGGCGGCACGCCCTACCCGACCAACATGGGCATCGGCGCCGGCGGGCGAGAACTGGACGCCTACGAGATGGGCCGCGTCACCGCCATCGAGGGCCGGGCGGTCGGGATCCATCTCACTTTCTCGCCGGTCGCCGACGTCAGCAACAACCCGGCCAACCCGGTGATCAACACCCGCTCGTTCGGCGCCGACCCGAAGGCGGCCGGGATGCTCGTGGCGGCCGCCGTACGCGGCACCCAGGAGCACGGGATGCTCGCCACCGCAAAGCACTTCCCGGGACACGGCGACACCGGCGTGGACAGCCACATCGACCTGCCGGTGATCGGCGCCGACTGGGGCCGGCTCGACTCCCTCGAGCTGGTGCCCTTCCGCGCCGCGGTGGACGCCGGGGTCGCGGCCGTGATGACCGCCCATGTGGCGATGCCGCTGGTGAACGGGGGGGAATCCAGGGCCGCAACGCTGAGCCCCGCGATCCTCTCCGGGATGCTACGCGACTCGCTCAAGTTCGAGGGCCTAGCCGTGACCGACGCGCTCGACATGGGCGCGCTGGTGACGACCTATGGGACCGGCGAGATCGCGGTGCTCGCCCTCGAGGCGGGCGCCGACCTGCTGCTCCAGCCGACCGACCCGATCCTGGCAGTGGACGCGGTGGTCCGCGCGGTCGAGTCCGGGCGCCTGAGCGCGCAGCGGGTGGACCGCTCGGTGCTCAAGCTGCTCAGGATCAAGCAGAAGTTCGGGCTCTTCCGCCAACGGATCGTCCCGCTCGACAGCGTGACAGCTGGCGTGGGCACCCGGGACCATCTCGAGCTGGCGCGCGGCGCCGCCGAGCGCTCCGTCGTGCTGGTTCGGGACAGCCTGGGCGCGCTCGACAGCCTGCGGTCACGGAAGCAAGCCACGCTGGTGCTCTACGGCGACGACGTGAGCCCCACGGCGGGCCGCTCCTTCGCGGCGGAGCTGCGGCGCCTGGGATACCAGCCCGCGACGTACCGGTTGGGCCCCGCGAGCGGCCCCGCGAGCTACGACTCGGCGCGTACGGCGCTCGCGGTCGAGCGGCCGGCGCTCTTCATCGCCGCGGCGCGGGTCAGTTCCGGTCGCGGCACTCTCGGCATCCCCGACTCACTCGCGGCCCTGATCGAATCCACCGCCGTGGCCCGCCCCACGCTGCTCGTGGCGCTCGGCTCACCGTATCTGCTGCTCCAGGCGCCTTCGGTGCACTCCTACCTGCTCGCCTGGAACATCGGCGAGGTGCCGGAGGTGGCCGCCGCACGCGCGCTGGCCGGGCAGGCCCCGATCACGGGCAAGCTGCCCATCGACCTCCCGCCCTGGTATCCCATCGGCTGGGGCGTACCCCGGGACAAGCTGATCGCCGGCCAGTGAACGGGCGCCTCGCGGGCCACGCGCTGCTCGCGGCGTCGCTGGCGCTGGCGTGCTCCCCTCCCCCACGCGCATCCAGCCCGGCGCCGGCCCCGACCACCGGTGACCTCGCCGCGCTGCTCGATTCCGCGGTGGCCGCCGGGGCCGCGCCCGGGGCGGTGATCGGGCTCTCGATGCACGGGAAGCGCTGGTATTACGGGACCGGACGGCTCGGGCTCGACGACGCCACCCGTCCCGACGAGCACACCGTCTACGACCTGGCCTCCCTCACCAAGGTCGTGGCGCTCACCAGCGCCGCGCTGCATGAAGTGGAAGCGGGCGCGCTCGACCTCGACGCGCCGGTCCAGCGCTACGTGCCGGAGTTCGCGGGCCCCGGCAAGGAACGGGTCACCGTCCGGCACCTGCTCACCCATTCGAGCGGGCTCCCCGCGTGGCGTGAACTCTTCCGCGAGGCGCCGACCCGCGATTCGGCGCTGGCGATCGTCTTCGCGACGCCGCTCGATACCCTGCCCGGCACGGGCGAGGTGTATTCGGACCTCGGGGCCATCCTCGCGGGCGTCGTAGTCGAGCGGGTCTCCGGCACCAGGCTCAGCGCCCTCGCCAACCAGCAGGTCTTCCGGCCGCTCGGGATGCGCGACACCCGGTACGCGCCCCCCGAGTCATGGCAGGCGCGCATCGCGCCGACCGAGAACGATCCATGGCGCGGGCGAATCCTGCGCGGTGAGGTGCACGACGAGAACGCCGCGCGGCTCGAGGGCATCACCGGCCACGCGGGGCTGTTCGGCACCGCGGCCGACCTGGTGCGCTACGGCGAGTGGTGGCTGGAGGCATGGGCGACCGACTCCGTGGCGCATGCGTTCGCCTCGCGCCAGGAGCTGGTGCCAGGGTCGTCCCGCGCGATCGGCTGGGATACGCCCTCCATCCGGAGCAGCGCCGGCACCAGGCTCTCCAATTGGAGTTTCGGCCACACCGGATTCACCGGCACCTCGATCTGGATCGACCCGTCGCGCCAGCTCGTCGTCGTGCTGCTCACGAACCGGGTCCACCCCACCCGGGAGAACACCCGGAACATCCTGCTCCGAAGGGCCGTCGCCGACGCCGCGGCGGAACTCGCGGACCACGCCGCGCGTTGACCTAACTGACGACCTTCTCTAACTTTCGAGTGGCGGGGCAAGGGCTCCGTCCCCCTGCCGTGGAGGCGCGATGAACAATGCCGAGCCGCAGGCCCCTGGCCTGCAGATCGCCCTGACCGACAAGGCCGCCGTCGAAGTCCGGCGGTTCCTGGCGGACGAGAACCTCGCCCCCGACGCAGGCGGGCTCCGCGTCAGCGTGATGCCCGGCGGATGCTCCGGCTTCAAGTACAGCCTGAACATCGAGGACCAGGCGCTCGAGGACGACATCGTGATCGAGCTGAACGGCATCCGCGTCATCGTCGACGGCTTCAGCGCGCCCTACCTGCACGGGGTCACCATCGACTACGTATCGTCAATGCAGGGGTCGGGCTTCAGCTTCCAGAATCCGAGCGCCACCGGCGGCTGCGGCTGCGGCAGTAGCTTCACCGCCTGACTCCACTCGATCTTGCCGTCATAGCCCTGTACGGGGCGCTGGTGCTCGGCATCGGCGCCCTGGCAAGCCGGAACCAGCGCACCGCCGGCGACTACTTCCTCGGCGCCCGCGACCTCCCCGCGGGCGCCGTTCTGTTTTCCATCGTGGCCACCGAGACGAGTGCCCTCACCGTCATCTCGGTGCCCGGCATCGGCGCGCGCGGCGACCTCACCTTTCTCCAGCTCGCCCTCGGGTACGTGGTCGGGCGCATCGCAGTGGCGTACTGGCTGCTGCCCGGCTACTTCGCGGGCAAGCAGGAGACTGCCTACGCCCGGCTCGAGTCCCGCTTCGGCCGCGGCACCCGGCGCCTGGTGTCCACGCTCTTCCTCGGCACCCGGTTTCTCGGCGATGGGGTGCGGGTCTTCGCCGGCTCCATTCCGCTGGCTGTCGTGACCGGCTGGAGCGTGCCGGCGTCGATCGTGGTCATGGGAATCGTCACCCTGGTCTACACCTGGCTGGGCGGCCTCCGCGCGGTGGTCTGGACCGACGTGCTCCAGCTCGTGGTCTACGTGGCCGGCGGCATCGCGGCCCTGGGCATCGCGGCGGACCTCGCCGGCGGATTCCCGGCCGTGCTCCAGCTTGCCGGGGAAGCGGGCAAGCTCCGGATGTTCGACCACTCCCTCGCCCTTGACCAACCGTACACGCTGCTCGCGGGGCTGGTGGGCGGTGCGATGCTGTCGGCGGCCTCCCATGGCACCGACCACCTCATCGTCCAACGCCTGCTGGCCACCAGGTCGCTCTCCGACGCGCGGCGGGCCCTGGTGGGGTCCGGCGTCGCGGTGGCCCTGCAGTTCCTGCTCTTTCTGCTCGTGGGAACTGCGCTCTGGGCCGCCGGCCAGGCACCCGGGGGCGTGTCCGGCGACGAGCTGTTCCCACGCTTCATCGTCGACCACCTCCCCTCGGGCGTCGCCGGGCTGGTGGTGGCCGGCATCCTCGCGGCGGCGATGAGCACCCTGAGCTCCTCGATCAACGCACTGGGCTCGTCCGTGACCCATGACTGGTATGCGACGACACCGGAACGGCAGGACCCCACCCGGCTGCTACGCGTGGGCCGCATCGTCTCCGGCATCTGGGGCGTACTCCTCATCCTCGGCGCACTCGGGTTCCACGCCTGGGGCGCGACCGACACGCCCGTGGTAGTGCTCGCGCTCTCGATCGCCTCGGTGACGTACGGCGCGCTCCTCGGCACTTACGTGCTGGCGGCGAAGTTCCCCGGGGTGCGCGGCTCCGACGTGGCACGCGCCGTTGGCGTGGCGCTCGCCGTCATGCTGCTGGTGGTCTTCGCCGGGCGTCTCGCCGCGTCCGGGGAGCCGGCGTGGCTGGGGTCGCTGGGCCGGCTGGCGTGGCCGTGGTACGTGCCGCTCGGCACCGTGCTCACCGTCGCGACCGGTGCGCTCTCCGCCGCGCTGGCCCGAAGGCCCGGGGCACGCGAGGCGGCCGGATGAGCTTCTACGCCGGCGCGGACGCGGGAGGCACCGGCACCCGCGCCGTGGTGGGCGACGAATCGGCGGTGCGCGCCCTGGCCC
>JBOHSQ010000026.1:0-3503 GCA_050733295.1 Gemmatimonadales bacterium | reverse complement strand
CTGATCGACACCACCGACGGGCTGACCCGTTCGATGGCCTCGACGATGGCCGTGCGGCGGCTCGCGTCCACGTTCGTGGTCGCGGCGCGGCGGGGGGGGTCGGTGGCCTGGGCCGGGGGGGGCTGCGAACCGGCGGGCTCCTGGCGGCAGGCCAGGAGGCCGAAGCAGAGGGTGAGCGCAGCCAGCCCGCGGGCGCGGGTATGGGAATGGCGCTTGGCTGGCGTTCGCGTCGTCACGGTCAGGCGGCTCCCGGGTCAGGGGCGAGATGGTCCTCGGGCCGGTAGCGCGCGGCCACGAACCAGAGCCCCTGCGGCGGCGCCGGCGGGCTCGTGTCCTGGTTGTCGCGTGCCGCGAGCAGGCGGCCGATGTCCTCCACCGGCCGGCGCCCGAGCCCAGCATCCACCATCGTCCCGACCAGCATCCGCACCATGTGGTGCAGGAAGCGGTCGGCCGCAACCTCGAACCGCCACCCTCGTCCGTCGGGCCGCTCCGACCAGCGCGCCAGCGAGATCCGGCAGCGATGGTGCGGCTTGGGCTCGCCCTTCGCGGCGAACGCGCTGAAGTCGTGCTCGCCGGCGAGACGTTCCGCTCCCGCGCCCAGGAGCAAGCCATCCAGGGGCCGGGCCAGGGCCCACTCCCAGTGCCGGCGAAAGGGCGACGCCGCCGCCTCGTCGGTCCCGACGTCGTAGCGGTACGCCCGATCGAGTGCGGCCTTCCGCGCATGAAAGCCGGGCCGCATCTCGTCCCCGCGGACCACCCAGCACGCCTCCGGCAGCAGCGCGTTGAGCGCCCGGCGGAGCGTGGCCGATGTCCACCTGGCCGGCATGGTGCAGCTCACGCCCATGCCCAGCGCGTGCACCCCGGCGTCCGTCCGTCCGGCGGCGTGGGCCACCACCCGGTGCCCCGCGAGGCGCTCGAGCACCCGCTCGACCTCGCCCTGCACCGACCTTCCCTTCGCCTGCCGCTGCCAGCCCACGAAACCGGTGCCGTCGAACTGGAGCGTCAGGAGGAAGGTGCGCGCCATCGCGCGCGGAATCTAGCCGGGTTCCGGGCCTCGCGGCAAGGTCGCAACTCGTTGTCGCATTTGACAAAAGCCGCATTCGACGGCTAGGCTTCCCACGATCTGCGCACTGGTCCGGCAGGCCCTCTCCGCCACCAGGTTCTCCCGCCCAACATCGTGCCTGATCCGCTCGTCAATGCGCTGCAGCGACTCGCCGCGAGGTCGCCCCTCTCCGCCGAGGAAGTGGCAGCCGCCTTCGACTTCCTCATGGAGGGCAGGGGAACGGCGGCGCAGGCCTCCGGGTTCCTTCTCGGGCTCCGGGCCCGGGGTGAGACAGCAGAGGAGGTGGCCGGGGCCGCGATGGCGGTTCGGCGTGCCATGATTCCGGTGCATCACGCGCACGCCGACCGGCTGGTGGACACCTGCGGTACCGGCGGCGGACGCGTCACTACCATCAACCTGTCGACCGCGGCCGCGTTCGTGGCGGCGGCTACGGGTGTGCCGGTGGCGAAGCACGGCAACCGGAGCCATACCTCCCGCTCCGGATCTGCCGACGTGCTCGAGGCACTCGGTGTCCCGATCGGCCTTGCGCCCGCCGAAGCCGCCGCGCTCCTCGAGCGCGAGGGCCTGGTCTTCCTCTTCGCGCCGTCGCATCACCCGGCCATGAAGCAACTCGCGCCGGTTCGTCGCGACCTCGGCGTGCCCACGATCCTCAATCTTGTGGGTCCCCTCGCCAACCCGGCCCGCGTGCGGCGCCAGGTCGTTGGCGTGGCCGATGCCGATCGTGGGCCCGTGGTCGCCGAGGCCCTGCGCCTGCTCGGTACCACGCGCGCGCTGGTGGTGCATGCGGAGGTGGGGATGGACGAGATCAGCCCGGTCGGGTGCACCCGCACCTGGGAGGTGGACGGCGCCGGCATCCGCGAGGATTCGCTCGACCCCGCTGCCCTGGGGCTCGCCTGCAGCAGCCTCGCCGGCCTGGAGGGTGGTGAGCCCGCTGAGAACGCTGCGCGCATCCGGGTGCTCTTCGACGACCGGGCGCCCCCGGCGCTTCGCGCGGCCGTCCTGCTCAACGCGGCCGCGGCTATCTACGTGTCGGAAGGGGGAGGGGACTGGCGTGCTGCGGCGGAGCGCGCGACGGGCGCGCTCCGGAGCGGCGCCGCGCGGCAGCAGCTCGAGGCGCTGAGCCGGCCGGTCAGTACTTCCGGATGACGCCCACCACCACACCGTGGATGAGGACGTCGGACTCCTTCACCCGGAACGGCTGCACCGCCTGGTTCGAGGGCTGCAGCCGGATCCAGCCGCCAGGCTCGCGGTAGAAGCGCTTGACGGTGGCTTCGTCGCCATGGACGAGGGCGATGACCATCTCACCGTTGTCGGCGGTCTGGCGGCCGTTGACGACCACGAAGTCGCCGTCCTGGATGTGGTCGTCGATCATGGAGTCGCCCTTCACCTTCAGGGCGTAGTTAGGCCCGCCACGGGGCAGCATGGCCTCCGGCACCGCGAGGGTTTCGCCGTGCATGACGCTCTCGATGGGCGTGCCGGCCGCGACGGTGCCGAGCAGCGGAAGCTCGATGGCGCCGGCCAGCCCGCCCGGCGGGATGACCTCGATGCCGCGGCTCTCGTTGTAGCGCCGGCGGATGTAGCCCTTCCGCTCGAGGTTCGTCAGGTGCTCGTGTGTGGTGGCCAGTGACTGGAAGCCGAAGTGCTCGCCGATTTCCTCGAAGCTCGGTGCGTAACCGCGCTCGGCGATGAACTGCCGCAGGTAGTTGACGAGTTCGCTCTGGCGCTTGGTGAGCGGCATGGGCCCTCGTGGGCCGGGTGGCCCGGGCAGACTGGTGACCAAACGGATACCGAAGTAACGTACCCGAACATCCGCCGAAGGGCAAGATGCCGCCCACCCTGGCCGACATTCTCGCGAGCACCCGCGCCAGCCTGAAGGAACACCGTCCGCATCTCGGCCGGCTCGAGGCAGCGGCGCTCGCGCGCCCGGCCCCTCCCCCAATGGCGCTCGCCCTCGGTAGGGTGACGGTCGGGCTGATCGCGGAGGTGAAGCGCTGGAGCCCCTCGCGCGGCGTCATCGCGGAAGACCTCGATCCCGCCGGACTGGCCCTCGCCTGCGTCGACGGCGGTGCCTCGGCCATCTCCGTCCTGACCGACGGGCCCTTCTTCGGCGGCTCGCTGGCGGACCTCGAGGCGGTCACGGCCGCGGTGAGCGCTCCGGTCCTGCGGAAGGACTTCATCCTGGAGGAGGTGCAGCTCCTCGAGGCGCGTGCGGCCGGGGCCTCGGCGGTGCTCCTCCTGGTGCGCGCGCTCGATGCCCCCCGGCTTCGCGCCCTCCACCGGTTCGCCGGCGAGTTGGGTCTCGGCGCGCTGGTGGAATCCCACGGGGAACGGGAGCTCGACCGGGCCCTCGACCTCGAGGCCTCGCTCGTGGGCGTGAACAGCCGGGACCTCGACACCTTCGAGGTCGATGTCCCGGCCGCCGCCGCGCTGCTCTCGCGCA
>JBOHSQ010000025.1:0-7346 GCA_050733295.1 Gemmatimonadales bacterium | reverse complement strand
ATGCTGACGATGCTGGGCATCATCATCGGTGTCGGCGCGGTGATCACCATGGTGGCGCTCGGCACAGGGGCGCAGAAGGCCATCGAGGAGCGGATCAACGCCCTCGGCGCGCAGCTGCTGACCATCTATCCGGGGCAGTCGTTCAGCCGCGGGGTGGCCAGCGGCCAGCGGGTGAGCCTCACGATGGACGACTACGAGGCACTTCGCAGCGACTCCAGGCTGCTCGACGCCGTCATCCCCGAGCTGCAGAACAGCGTGCAGCTGGTCCATGGGAACCGGAACCTGAACGTGAACGTGGTGGGCACCACGCCGGAGTACGTGCCGGTCAAGAACTACACCGTCACGTTCGGCCGGACGTTCACCGCCGCCGATGACGAGGCCCGCCAGCGCTACGCCGTGCTCGGCAGCGCCGTGCCGGCGATGCTCGAGATGAATCCGGCCGCGCTCATCGGCCAGTCCATCTCGCTCCGGGGCATCCCGTTCGAGATCATCGGGGTGCTCAGCGAGAAGGGCTCGCAGGGCTCCTGGTGGAATCCCGACGAGCAGATCCTGATCCCGCTCCAGACGGCGCGGTTCAGGGTGTTCGGCACCGACCGGCTGCGCTCGATCTCGGTGAAGGTCGCCGACGGGCAGGCGCTGGAGCGGGGCATGGTGGACGTGGAGGGCGTACTTCGCCGCGAGCACAAGATCCGCCCTGGCGGCGAGAACGACTTCCAGATCCGCAACCAGCAGGAGATCCTGGCCACCCAGCAGGCGGCGTCGCAGGTGTTCACCTGGCTGCTGGCCAGCATCGCCGGGGTGAGCCTCGTGGTCGGCGGCATCGGGATCATGAACATCATGCTCGTCTCCGTCACCGAGCGCACCCGCGAGATCGGCGTGCGCAAGGCGCTCGGCGCCACCTCGAGCAACATCCTGATGCAGTTCCTGATCGAGGCCCTGGTGCTCTGCCTGGTGGGTGGCCTGATCGGGATCGTCCTCGGGAGCGGCGTCTCGATGGGCCTGGCCAAGTGGAAGGCGTGGAACATGTCGGTCTCGCCCGTCGCGGTGGGGCTGGCGTTCGCCTTCAGCGCCGCCGTCGGGCTCTTCTTCGGCATCCTGCCGGCCCGGCGGGCGGCGAGGCTCGACCCCATCGTCGCGCTGCGGTACGAGTAGGCCGACGCGCGGGCAGACGGGCAGGCGACCCGGAGTGAAACCGGCGGCCCAGTGGGGCCGTCGGTTCTGCTTGGCCCCTTGAGTGAAACCGGCGGCCCAGTGGGGCCGTCGGTTCTGCTTGCCCCCTCCTGGATTCGACTCTGTACCCTGGTGCGCCGCCGCGCCCTCTGGCGCCTCTCTCCCCGCCAGCGCGTCCGCCCGCCGGCCCGCATATTTTTCGTTCCGTGCTGACCTTCACCCTCCTCGCCGCCCTGCAGACCCCCGCGACGGCGGTCCAGGACCCCGCCCCCGCACCCGGGCTCGAGGTGCCCGGTGGGGTCGACACCCGGGTGACCATCCCGCGGCTCGACCAGCAGGTCGCCATCGACGGGCAGCTCGATGAACCGGCCTGGCAATCGGCGGTTCGGCTGACGGGGTTCCACCAGCACCGGCCGTCGGACGGCCGGCCGGCCGAGGAGCGCACCGAAGTGTGGGTGTGGTACTCGCCCCAGGCCATTCATTTCGGCATCCGGGCCTACGACCGCCAGCCCGAAACCGTTCGCGCCACCGTCGCCGACCGCGACAACCTCGGCGACGACGACCGAGTCATCATCTTCCTCGACACCTTCAATGACCG
This sequence comes from Gemmatimonadales bacterium, assembly GCA_050733295.1. Taxonomy (GTDB): domain Bacteria; phylum Gemmatimonadota; class Gemmatimonadetes; order Gemmatimonadales; family GWC2-71-9; genus JAICEH01. Next base: position 5,578 of record JBOHSQ010000025.1, on the reverse strand, counting down.
GCGCCGCGCCTTCTTCTTCGGCGTGAACCCGCTCGGGGCCCAGCAGGACGGGGTGAGGAGCGAGGGTTCGGGCAGCGCGGGCAACCTCTTCGGCGCCTCCGACGACCTCAATCCCGACTATTTCTGGGAATCGAAGGGCCAGCGCACGCCGTTCGGCTATGAGGTCGAGGTGCGGGTGCCGTTCAAGAGCCTGCGCTATCCCGGGAACGGGCCGCAGACCTGGGGCCTCAACATCACCCGCATCGTGCAGCGCACCGGGTACGAGGACACCTGGACCGACGTGCGCCGCGCCAACGCGAGCCTCCTCGCCCAGACCGGAATCGCGGACGGTCTCCGCGACCTCGACCGCGGCGTCGTGTTCGAAGCACAACCCTTCGTCACTGCCAGCTGGAACGGCGCCGTCGATGCCGGGGGCGAGTTCCACCGCGACGACCCCGACCCCAGTGCCGGGGTCAACCTCAGGCTCGGCCTGACCAACCTGGCGCTGGACGGCACGGTGAACCCCGACTTCAGTACCATCGAATCGGACATCGGGCTGGTGACGGTCAACGAGCGCTTCGCCCTGTTCGTGCCCGAGAAGCGGCCCTTCTTCCTCGAGGGCATCGAGCTCTTCTCCACGCCGCAGCAACTGGTGTACACCCGGCGCGTGGTGGATCCCGACGGGGGCGCGAAGGTGACGGGCAAGTTCGGCCGCCTGGGCGTTGCCTGGCTCGCCGCGGTGGATGGCGAGGACCAGGGCAGTCCCCTCTTCAATATCCTGCGGGTCCGCCGCGACGTGGGCAGCAATTCGTTGCTCGGGTTCACCTACACCGACCGGACCGACGGCAGCGCGTTCAACCGGGTGGCCGCAGGCGACGCGCGCATTGTCTTCGCCAAGCTCTACTTCATCGAGGGCCAGTACGGCGGGTCGTGGACCGGCGAGGCCGGCGGCACCCGATCCGGGCCGCTGTGGAAGCTCGAGTTCGACCGCACCGGCCGGCAGTGGGGCTTCAACTACTTCTTCGGCGGGGTGAGCCCCGACTTCGTGACCGAGGCCGGGTTCGTGAACCGCACGGACATCGTCTCCGGCCGCGCGTTCAACCGGCTGAGCTGGTACGGCGCACCCGGCGCGTCGCTGGAGAACTTCACGACCTTCTTCGGCTTCAACCGGGTCTGGGACTACGACGGGTTCGAGTTCAGAGACGCGCTCGAGGGCGACGACGAGATCAACCTCAACACCACCTGGCGCGGAGGCTGGCGGCTCGATGCCTCGAGCAGCCGGGAGTTCTACACCTTTCTGCCGGGCGACTACGCCGGGTACGAGGTGGACTCCCCGGGCGGCACGGTGCCGTTCACGCCCGCGGCAGGCGCGGACGGGCTCTGGGTCGGGAGCATCGAGGGCATCACCCCCACCTTCCGGCACTGGAATGCGGCGCTCGGCTTTCAGTACGGCGCGGTTCCGATCTTCGACGAGGCGACGGAGGGCCGCGGCTATTCGGTGGAAGCCGACCTCCAACTCCGGCCGACGCCTTCCATCCGGGTCACCGGCAGCCTCGCCTTCGTCGTGCTGGACCGCCTCGACGGCAGCGAGTTCGCACGCACCATCCTGCCCCGGCTCAAGGTCGAGTACCAGCCCACCCGTGCGCTCTTCTTCCGGGTGGTGAGCGAGTACCGCACCGAGCGGCGATCGGCACTCCAGGACGCCGACAGCGGCGATCCGATCCTGGTTGGCGGGATTCCGGTGGCCCCCCAGGAGTACAACGGGCTTCGGGCAGACTGGCTTGCGGCGTTCGAGCCGGTGCCGGGAACCGCGGCTTACCTCGGCTACGGCGCGACCATGGCCGGCGGCGACCCCTTCGAGTTCGGCGCCCTCGAGCGCCAGGACGACGGGTTTTTCCTGAAGCTGAGCTACCTGATCCGCCGCTAGGCCCCGGGTCCGGCCGCCCGCCCGCCGTCCCGCCCTACCCCGCCGGGCCTCTTGCCACCCGTCCCGACCGGGTGGAGATTCGTGAACCTCCCTCGCCCAGATTCCCCGAATGATCCGCTCGCACATCCTTGGCACCGGCTTCCACGTGCCCTCTCGCGTCGTCCGCAACGAGGAGCTCGCGGCCGTCCTGGACACGTCGGACGAGTGGATCCGGACCCGGACCGGCATCGAGGAGCGGCACTGGATCTCTGACGGCGAGACCGGGCTCGACTTGTCGGAGGCCGCGGCCCGCAAGGCCATCGCCAGCGCAGGTCTCGAGCCCGCGGACATCGACGCGATCGTCTTCGCCACCAGCACGCCCGATCACAACGCGCCCGGCGGCGGCGTCTTTCTCCAGCACCGCCTCGGTCTCGGGCCGATTCCCGCCATCGACGTGCGCACCCAGTGCAGCGGGTTCATCTACTCGCTGGCGGTGGCCGACGCCTGGGTGCGGGTCGGCCTATACCGGCGGATCCTCGTGCTGGGCTGCGAGATCCAGTCCACCGGCATGAACCTGAGCGACGAGGGGCGGCACGTCTCGGTGATCTTCGCCGACGGAGCCGGCGCCGCAGTGGTGGGCCCGAGCCCGGACGGCGACCGGGGCATCCTCGCCTTCGATCTCCATGGCGACGGCGCATTTGCGCGGGAGCTCTGGGCCGACGCGCCCTGCTCCTATCGGCATCCACGGATCAGTCACGAGGACATCGAGCAGGGGCGGCAGTGGCTGCAGATGAACGGGCGCGAGGTGTTCCGCCACGCCGTCGAGCGAATGCCGGAGTCGGCTGGCGCGGCACTCGCCAGGGCCGGGCTCGGCTTCGGCGACGTGAGCCTCCTCATTCCGCACCAGGCGAACCTGCGGATCTCCGAGATGATCCAGAAGCGCCTGCGGCTGCGGGACGACCAGATCTACAACAACATCCAGCGCTACGGGAACACGACCGCGGCGACCATCCCGATCGCGCTGGACGAGTGCCGGGCATCGGGCCGGGTCAAGGAGGGCGACATCGTGGTGCTGACCGCCTTCGGCTCGGGGTTCCTCTGGGGGAGCTGCGTGGTGCGCTGGTAGACGGTGGTCGGGGGGGCCGGCCCGGGGCTGAAACCCTGGTGACCGGCGTTGCGTAGTGCAACATGACCGTTTCTGGAGACCTCCATGTGGGACCTGCTGCAGGTCGCCGTGATCCTCGGCGCCGGCGCCATCGGATTCCTCGCTGCCCGCCGGTTCGTCCGGGGCCGGCTCCGCTTCGTGGACGCCGTCTACTCGCCCGCCGCGCCCTTCCTGGCCGCCATCGTGGCCGCGGCCATCGCATGGCCCTTCTCGCTCCTTCCCCTGATCACCCAGACCGCCGCTGCGCTCTTCGCCATCGGGGTCGGCATGGGGACGTCCGCGGGAGTCCGGGACCTCAAGCGCCTGGCGTTGCCGAAGTAAGACGGGCAGGACGCGCCGGACGAACGAGACGGACGGGACGGGCGGCAGCCGGTGACGCCCTGTGACCGCCCGTCTCTGCCCGTCTTGCCCGCCTAGATTCCCCCCATGCCCACCATCTCCTGCACGCGCTGCGGCCAGACCCGCGAACAGATGCCGTTCCAGCCGTTTCCCACCGACCTCGGCCGCCGGGTCTTTGCCGAGGTCTGCGCCGTCTGCTGGGGAGAGTGGCTCAAGCAGCAGCAGGCGCTCATCAACCACTACGGCATCAACCTCCGCGACCCGAAGGCGAAGGAATTCCTCTACAGCAACCTGGAGCAGTTCCTCTTCCGCACCCAGGCCGACCCGACGGCGTAGGATCAGCCGCGGTCGTGCCCGTCGGAGCCCTGTGGCCTGAAGATCAGGTCGAAGGCCAGGAAGAGCGTCTTCGAGAAGGGATAGAAGACCACCGGCATCAGCAGCATCAGGGCCCCGCCGAGATACTGGAGCAGGACCCACGGCGGGTCCGGCCAGGTCCACGCCAGGATCGCCAGCACCACCGCGGCGAACACCAGCTCCGCCGCGATGATGTTGAGCATGTACCCGCCCACCTGGTAGCCCGACTCGCCGCGGTCCAGCACCAGCCCGCATTCGAGGCATTGGGTTCGCAGCCGGAAGTACGAAAGGAAGACGTCGCCGTGCCCGCAGTTGGGGCATCGGCGACGCATCGCTCGCGCGAGCATCGTTGCCGCGCGGGACAGACTGGTGAATTGCGGTGCGGTCTGGGCGGCCACCCGGCGAAAGCTAGCCGGGCCCGGAGCTCAGTGTTTCGGCGCGGCGCCGGGCTCGGCGGCTCCCGGGGCGAGCGTCCCCTTGAGCGTCAGGTGCTTCCGGCTTCGGACCACCTCGAGCGACACCGTCTCGCCGGGCTCGTAGCTGACGAGGATCCGAGCCAGGTGCGCCGGATTGGACGGCTTCCGGCCGTCGACTGACAGGATCACGTCGCCGCCCTTGAGACCGAGCGCTGCGTTCTCCTCGGCGCGCGTGACCAGCACCCCCTCCGAGACGCCGAAGTACTCCGAGAGCGACGGGTTCATCGTGGCGAGCTCGAGGCCGGCGAGCGGCCCGGCGATCCGCACCCAGGTCATCTTCTCCCGCAGGGGAAGCGGGGCCGGCATGCGGCGCCGCACCCGCGCCAGTTCCTCCTCCCGCTCCGCCAGCGCCCGCGTCATCGCCTCGGTCGCACCATGGGCGTCGCGCATCGAGTCGAGCCGCCCCGCGAGCATCGCGTAGTCCGGATCGGGAGCAGTTACCAGCGACACCGTCCTGCGCCGGTCAGCGCGCCGGAACTCGACTGCGACCGTGTCGTTGGGCGCGAGCTGGGACGCGAGCTCGATCACCCGGATGCCGGGCGACACCTCGGCCGGGGCGCCGGGCATGATCACCGCCTTCCCGTCCAGGCGCAGCACCAGGTCGCCGGAACGGAGCCCCGCGCGGTCGGCGGGACCGCCGGGTGTCACCGCCGAGACGAAAGCGCCGATCGAATCGGTCTTCCGCGGCTCGATGCTCACAGTGAGCCCGAGGCGCACGCGGCGGAGCGGGAACCCCTCCACCCGCATCAGCCCGCCGGAGTCACGCAGGAAGACGCGGTACGGGCTCGGGGTCGCCTCGGTCGCAGGCGTGGCGGAGGGCGGGTTGCCCGGCTGGGCCGGTCGAGGCGCCGGCTGCTGCCCCGGGGCCGGGGCGGCGATTCCGAGCAGGAGCAGGACGGCTGCGGGCGCGCGCATGGCTCAGAGCCCCACGTTGCTGGCCGAGGCCACGTGGACGTCCACCAGCGCGTCGAGCAGTCCCACGCGCTCGCGCCAGAGGTTGAGCATGACGTCGTGCCGCACTTCCTCGCCGAGGAACTGCGAGGCCTCGAGCTCGCGGTCCAGCTTCGCGATCCGCTCCTCCAGCTCGCCTGCGACCCGGGCGGTGTAGCCGTCGGTGACGCGCGTTTCCGGCTCCCAGGTCCGCAGGGCTTCCTCGAGCGCGCGCGACTGCACCATCGCGGAGGACAGCTCGGTGGAAGCCTCGGCCGGCTCGGGTCGCGCGAGGTCGCCCGTGATGATGGCGCCGGCAAGCCCCGCCGCCGCGGCCAGTCCGCCGAAGCCGAGCCAGCGCGCCCGGCGCTGGTTCCGCACCGACTCGGCGCTGGCCCGGACGGCGGGCCAGTGGTCGCGGGCCGGCTG
>JBOHSQ010000024.1:0-5644 GCA_050733295.1 Gemmatimonadales bacterium | reverse complement strand
CCCCCACCCCTTCTCCGCCGACACCTTCGTCAACGCCGCCGTCAGCGTCGTCTTCCCGTGGTCCACGTGCCCGATCGTCCCCACGTTCACGTGCGGCTTCGTCCGCTCGAACTTCGCCTTCGCCATGATGTCGTCCCTGCGGAGTAAGTGTTCGTCGTGCGACTGGGCTGTGCGCTAACCGAGAGCTCGCGACCGGGATTGAACCGGTGACCTCGTCCTTACCAAGGACGCGCTCTACCGACTGAGCTACGCGAGCAAGCGGGCGACGGGACTCGAACCCGCGACCCTCAGCTTGGAAGGCTGACGCTCTACCAACTGAGCTACGCCCGCAGGAAGCCTCGAGTCACGAGCCAGAGGTCACCCGCTCCTGCCCGGTCCCACTCGCGACCCGCGCCTCGCGACCGCCAGTGGTGGGGGTAGGATTCGAACCTACGTAGGGCGTGAGCCCGGCAGATTTACAGTCTGCTGCCATTAGCCACTCGGCCACCCCACCTGAGCCCTGCCCCGACTCGACCCACGCTGGAGCTGGCGCGGGGACTCGAACCCCGGACCTGCCGCTTACAAGGCGGCTGCTCTACCAGCTGAGCTACGCCAGCTTGAAGCTGGAACCGCCAAAAATCGGCAGACTCATATTTTACCCTGCCTCGAGGTCAGGGTCAACTCCGCACCGCGTCCGGACCTGCACCCCCGGCGCGACCCGACCGCACGACCTCGGCGCCGCCGTCCTTCCGGTCCCGGATTTCGAACCCGGCCGCCCCCAGGAACGCCCGGATCCGGTCGGCCTCGGCGTAATCCCGGCGCCCCCGGGCCTCGAGCCGCCGTCCGGCCCAGTGCTCTGCCCACGCGACCGCCTCCTGGGCGCCGGCCGGCACCGCCTCGGCCCAGGCTCCCCTCGCCCCGCCGTCCCCAGGAGCGGCCAGGACGCGCCGACCCTCGAGCGGCGTCGCCACCTCGAGCACCCGCTGGGCCAGCGCCCACGCCCCCGCCGCCCCGGAACCGGGCAGGCCTCCCCCGTCCATGGCCCGGTTCGCGTCCCGGACAAAGTCGAAGACGGCCGCTACCGCCTGGGGGGCGTTCAGGTCCTCGTCCAGCGCAGCGCCGAAGGCCACCTCGAATCGCGCCGCCGCATCCACCAGCGCCGGGTTCTCGGACTCACCGCCCTTCCCACCCGTCCCGGCCAGCTCCTCCGCCAGCCTGGCGCCGAACTCGCCCAACCGGCGCGAGCCTTCCCGGGCTGCGGCGAGCGCCTCGTCCGTGAGGTCGAGGACCCCGCGGTAGTGCGTGGTCGAGACCAGGAGGCGCACCGCCTCGGGCGGCACTCCGTCCTCCCGGAGGTCCCGCGCGGTGGTGATGTTCCCCCACCGCTTCGACATCTTGGTCCCCCGGACGTTCAGGAACTCGCCGTGCACCCAGTAGCGGGCGAATTCGTCCCGCCCGGTGTAGGCGCAGCTCTGCGCGATCTCGTCCTCGTGGTGCGGGAAGATCAGGTCCACGGCGCCGGCGTGGATGTCCAGGACGTCGGCGCCGAACCGCTCCCCGATCAGCGACAGGGCCATCGCCGAGCACTCCAGGTGCCATCCCGGCCGGCCCCGGCCGAACGGGGCATCCCACGCCGCACCCACTTGCTCGTCCTCCGGCCGCGCCGCCTTCCAGAGGACGAAGTCGCGGGCGTCCTCCTTGGCGTACTCGTCGGCGGAGACGCGCTCGCTCGCCCCCGGCTTCAGTTCGCGGGTATCGAGCCGGCTCAGCCTCCCGTAGGCCGGGAACCTGGCGATCGCGAAGTAGACCGATCCATCCTCGCCCTTGTAGGCGGTGCCGTTGGCGAGCAGCCGCTCGACCAGTCCCACCTGCTGGGGGATGAACTCCGTCGCCCGGGGGTAGGCGTGCGCCGGCCGGATGCGGAGCCAGTCGCGGTCCTCGAAGAAGGCCTCGGCGTACGGCTGGGTATGGGCCGTGAGCGACGTGCCCGCGGCGAGGGCGCCCTTGATCGTCTTGTCGTCCACGTCAGTCAGGTTCATGACATGGAAAACCGCATGGCCGCGCTCCTCCAGCCACCGGCGCAGCAGGTCCTGGAACAGGAACGTCCGGAAGTTCCCGATGTGGGCGTAGTTGTAGATGGTGGGGCCGCAGGTGTACATGGTCACCCGCGGCGGCGCGATGGGCGCGAAGTCCACCAGCGCCCGCCGCATCGTGTCCCAGAGCCGGAGCGTCATGCGTCGCCCTCCTCGCCACCCAGGAGGCCGGCGAGAGGCTTGCCCGGCTTCCGCTCGCCATCCACCCGCACGTGCATGGTGCGCTGCGGGAACGGGATCTCGATGTCCTCGCGGTCGAATCGGAGCTTGATCCGGCGGCGAAGCTCCCGGGCCACCGCCCACTGCTGCCCCGGCCGCGTGCGCGCCACGATACGGAGGGTGAGCGCGTTTTCGCCGAGGCCCTCCACGCCAAGCACTTCGGGCTCGCCATCGAGCTGGATGCGCCACGCCTCGTCCGCCGCGAGCTGGCGGCCCACGTCCCGCAGCACCTCGAGCGCCCGGTCCAGGTCGGTGTCATAGGCCACGCCGACCTCGATCACCGCGCGCGACCAGCCGCGGGTCAGGTTGCTCACCGCCTTGATCTCGCCATTGGGAATCGTGTGCACCGTGCCGTCCAGGCTCCGCAGCTGGACGATGCGCAGGGTCATGCGCTCGACCGCGCCGCTCTTCCCGTTGATCTCCACCACGTCGCCCACCCCGAACTGGTCCTCGAACAGGATGAAGAAGCCCGACAGGAAGTCCTTCACCAGGCTCTGCGCGCCGAATGACACCGCCAGGCCGACCACCCCGGCGCCGGCCAGCAGCGGCCCGATGTTGACGAAGAGCCCGAGGATCATCAGGGTCGTGATCACGAGCACGACCAGGCGACCGACGCTCCGGAGCAGCTGCGCCAGCGTCTGGCCGCGCTTCTCCAGCCGCGTCAGCGTGCTGTCGTCACCGTCGTCCACCGCCTTCTCGATCCGCCGGGCGATCAGCCCGACCAGGCGGAGGGCGGCCCACCCCGCCACCAGGATGAACGCCAGCTTGAGGGCCCGCCGGATCAGGTCCTGGGCGTCGGTCTGGAGGATTCCTGCGAATTGGTGGAGCCAGTCGGGAAGCATCAGGGCCAGCATGTGACCATCCTGGGAGATCAGCCGTCATCCGGTCGGCAACGTATGCGCGCCCCGGGCGACGGGTCAACGTGGGAGCAGAGCGAGGCCGGCCCCGGTGGCGGCGGCGAGCAGCCCGAGGCCGGCCACCGCGACCGCGCGGTATTTCCCGCGTCCGAGCCCCAGGGCCAGCGCACCACGCACGACCGTGTTGCTGAGGAGGCCCACGGCGATCGCGTGCGCGGCCAGCCCGGGGCCGCCGATGGCATCCGCCCGCTCGCTCAGCGAATACGTGAGCGCGTCGGTGTCGGTGAGCCCGAGGAGGGCGGAGAACCCGACGATGCCGGACCCGCCCAGCTGCTCGCGCACGAGCTCCACCGCCAGGAGCGCAGCCTGGAAGATCACGGCCATCTTGATCGCGGACCCGAGCCCGAGCGGGCTGCCGGCGAGCCCCTCGTCGCCATCCTTCCTGCGGTTGCCCGGGTCGCGCCGCAGTCCCTGGAGCACGAGGGCCAGGCCGATCACGACCGGGGCGGCAAGGTAGGGCGCCAGCCGCAGGGCGACCCGTCCGTCGATGACCGCGGCAAGGACCAGCAGGCGGAGCAGGACGACGGTGCTCGCGGCCAGGACGCCGACCGCAAGTGCCGGCCCGGACTCCGGCTCCTCCTGGCTCCGCCGGCTGAACACCAGCGTCACCCCGGTCGAGGACACCAGGCCGCCCAGCGCGCCCGTCGCCGCGTAACCCCGGCTCTCGCCGATGGCCCGGCGGGCGAGATAGCCGGCGAAGTTGAGGCCGGAGAAGATGAGGACCACGGCCCAGAGCCGCCGCGGCTGGATGCTGCCCCCGGGCCCGTAGGGCCCCTCGGGCAGCAGGGGCAGGACCACGAGCGCGAGCACGGCGAACTGGAGCCCGGCCCGGAGCTCGGCCTCGCCGATCCGCCGGACGAACCCGTGGATGCGGCCCTTTTCGCTGAGCGCCAGTACAGCGATCGCGACGCCCGCGGCAGCGAGGCGCACTTCACCGTAGCCGGCCAGGGCGCCGAGGGCCAGCACGGCGAGTGCGGCGACCTCCGTGGTGGCATCGAGGTCCTCGGGGTGACGCCGGGCGGCGGCCACCCACGCCGCAACCACGAAGAGGCCTGCGGTGCCGAGCAGCACTGCTGCCACCGCTACCGCGCCACTCCACGCCAGCCAGCCCGCGATTCCTGCCAGGAGACCGAGCAGGAAGAACGTCCGTATCCCGGCGAACCGGCCTGCCGGGCCCTCCGCGTGGCCGGACCATTCCCGTTCCATCCCGACGCCGATCCCGGCCAGGGCTGCCACCGCAAGGCGTGCGGCGAGCTCGTATTCCGTGGGCACTAGACCACGCGCGCGCGCCGGTAGGCATCCCGGCCCGCGACCACCGCATCTACCAGCGGGGCAGGGTCGAAGCGCACCGGGTCGGTGCATGGGAGGCCGGTCTCCGCTTCGGCGCGACGGCAGGCCGCACGGGCTGCCGCGTCGTCGAAGTCGTAGGTGTTGAGCGAGATGCCGAGCACCCTGGTCGGGTGCACCGCCGAGCCCATCTCCTCGTACCACTTCACGTAGGTCGAGAGTGGAGGAATGCGGAGCCAGCTCGCCTGGCGGTAGTCGCCGATGAACTCGCGCGAAGCCTGATGGCACAGGATCAGCCCGTCCGGGCAGCTCCCGTGGAGGAGGCTGAGCGTCACGCCCGAGTAGCCGGGATGGTTGATGCTGCCCTGGCCCTCGACCAGCACGATGTCCGCATCGCGCGCGCCTTGGATGGTGATCTGCTCCGCGGCGCCGGCGATGAAGTCGGCGACCACGGCGTCCACCGCGATGCCCCAGCCCTCGATCATGATCCCGGTCTGCCCTGTCGCCACGAATCGGGTGCGGAGCCCGCGGGCGTTCAGGTCGCGGATGAGCTGGAGCTGCGCCGTCATTTTGCCGACGTTGCAGTCCGTCCCCACGGTGAGCACGACGTACGGCTCGAGTTCCTTGGCTAATCCGCTCGCGATGGGGAGGTCCACCGGCGGCTTGCGCAGGTCCAGGACGCGGACCCCGCGCGCGCGGGCGCGGCTGGCGAGCTCGGTGTCATCGCCCAGGAACACGTGCAGCCCGTTCCAGATCTCGCATCCGGCATCCACCGCCTCGAGCAGCCAGGCGCGCCACTCCGGTGGCAGGCGTCCGCCCTGGGGCGCGATCCCGATCAGGATCGCGGTGGGCCCGCGTCGGAGGCCCTCGGCCATGGAGCCCACCACAGGAATCGACCCGCCAAAGCCGAGGACGTCGGCGGCGGTGCGGCCGGCCTCCTGCCGGTCGAGGACTCCGACGACCCGATCGGGCAGGTAGCGAATGATGGAGTTGGCGGTCTTGGACGTCATCGGGCCGAAGTCGCCGTCGGCCAGGATGAGGTAACGGGGGGCGGTCATGGGGCGGCAATATAGCGCGCGCGGATGCGGCACGGAGGGCGCCGGGAACGATCACCAGAGCGGCGCAGAGGACGCAGTGGCAGGAGCCCGC